>NZ_JBQCWY010000164.1:0-5783 GCF_051956955.1 Neisseria sp. P0021.S005
TCTGCTTCTGCGCCGGTGCTTTGCGTATAGCGGACGTAGGCGGTCAGCGATACTTTGGAGTCGATGACGATTTGTTTGTTGTCGGGCAGATTGATGAGGACGTCGGGCTGGAGGCGGCGTTGGGTGCCGTCTGCTTCGTGGCGGACGCTGGAAGCTTGAACGATGTATTCGCGGCCTTTTTGCAGGCCGGAATTTTCCAATACGCTTTCCAAAATCATCTCGCCCCAGTTGCCTTGGGTTTTGTTTTGCGTGCCGGTCAGCGCGGTGGTCAGCGCTTTGGCATCGTGGTGGAGCTGGGTGTTGAGTGTTTGCAGGCGTTTGAGCTCGTTTTCGATGGTCAGGCGTTCTTTGGCTTCTTTTTCATAAGTCTGCTGAACCAGCTCGCTGAAGCCGTGTATGCGTTCGTTGAGCGGATTGAGTAGTTGCTGGAGATGGTCGTGGTTTTGTTCGGTAAAGCGGCGGCTTTTCTCTTCCAGAATAGTGTTGGCGAGGTTTTGGAACTGGTCGCTCAGGTTTTTACGAGCATCTGCCAGCAGGGTTAGTTTTTCTTCGGCAGCCTGACGGTCTTTTTCCGATTGGGTGTTGAGGCGCTCGTTTTGGACTTGAAGCGCGTGGTTTTGCTCCAAAAGGGCGGCGTATTCTTGTTTCAGACGGCCTTTTTCAGCTTCCTGTTGCTGTAAAAGGCTGTTTTTGTCGTCGATATTGGCTTTTTCTTGCGCCAGTTGTGTGGAGAGGCGTTCGTTTTGGACTTGCAGCGCATGGTTTTGCTCCAACAGCGTGTCGTAGTCTTGTTTCAGACGGCCTTTTTCCGTTTCCTGCTGTTGTAAAAGCGTATTTTTATCCGCACTCAATGCCTGTTCTTGAATCAGTTGCGTGTTGAGGCGTTCGTTGTTGATTTGCAGGTTTTGCGCGCTTTGCTGCCATTTTGCACATTCGTGTTTTAAAGCTTCGGCTTCGGCCTCGCAATCTTGCAGATAGGCAATCTGTTTTTCGGCTGCGGCAAAGCGGTTGCCTGTCTCCTGCAATTCGTCTTGCAATTCCTGCACGGTATGGCGGCTTTGCGCCAAGTCCGCCGCAGTTTGAGCCTGCACCTGTTCGGCAAACTCATGCAGGCGGCGGCTTTCGGCCAATTCTTGTAAAACAATAAAGTGTCGGCTTTGGGTTTGGTAGCGTGTTATCAGCCAAGCAAACAGCGCGCCGATAAAAAATGCGGCCGCACCGGTCAGGATTAGGGTGTTGTTCATGCTGGAAATAGTCAATATGCAGAATGTTTCACTATATCATATATTTGCAGCGCATTTTATGGTCGGATATGCGCTAGAAACGTGTGTTTTCTTTAAAAGAAGCTATCAAAGGTATTGGTTTTGACTAAATGAATATTTGGTTTGCAAAAAATATAATTTTGTAACATTTTGAATTTAAAAATATATTTAATTTAGAGTGCAATTTTGCAACAAAAAAGGAGGGATTTTATGGGCGCAGAAAGATACGTTTGTAGTGTATATGTAATTAAGACATCGGTGTCATTGAAAAAGACATCGGTGTCATTTTCAAAACAAAATATAAATTAACTAAAATCTTCATTATGTACATTTTTATCATTTTATCTTTACGAAAAAGTCGTATTAATTAACGATTAACACGGTATGATTCGTCCTGTCGGCGGCGCAGATGCCGGCGAAAAAATGTGTATGTTGTTAAATAACATTTTGTATCTATGAAAAAGGACTACTTAAAATGGCACATTTAATAACGCTTGCCGTCGCTTCTTTAATCGGTATGTCGGGGATACCGGCCTCCGCACTCGGCGTCGCCTACAATATTGAAACGGTAGTACACAAATAATTCAATTATAAACGAATTGATTACAATACTTCAGAAAACGCAACTTAGGCCGTTTTTCGGCCGACAGACAAGAAAGTGAGACAAACAATGAAAACTTTAATTAAACTGGCAGCAGCCTCTTTAATCGGTATGTCCGGCCTGACCGTCGGCGCAACCAATATCGCCCACAATATGGCTGATGCCGACAAATAAAAAATACACAACACACCCTTAAATACACAGAAAAGAGTTAAAATGAAAACATTAATCAAATTGGCTGCGGCTTCTTTGATCGGCATGTCCGGTTTGACAGTTGGCGCAACCAAAATCGCAAAAAATATGGCAGAAGCTGCCAATAAATAAACGCAAGTGAAATTAAGCTTGTTTTGGTGATAAAAAAGGCCGTCTGAACATTCAGACGGCCTTTGTATTTGATGGCAAACCGTTTTATTTGCCGATACAGAAGCGCGAGAAAATCACGCCCAGCAAATCGTCGGCGGTAAATTCGCCTGTGATTTCGCTGCACGCGTTTTGGGCGAGGCGCAGGTGTTCGGCGAAAAGCTCGATTTGGTTGTTGTCGCAGAGGGCGGCGTTTTCCAGCTCGGCTTCGGCTTCGTGCAGGGCGTTGAGGTGGCGGCTGCGGGCGAGGAACAGGCTTTCGCTTTCGCCCTGCCAGCCGACTTCCTGCAACAGCGCGTGTTTGAGTAAGTCAAGACCCGCGCCGGTTTTGGCGGACAGGCTGATGACACTTTCCGCGCCGGTTTGCGCGAGGCCGTCTGAACGGACGGCGACAGGTTCGCCGGTCAGGTCGGCTTTGTTGTGGATTTCGATTTTTTTCAAACCTTCGGGCAGGCTGTTCAAAATGGCTTGGGTTTTGGCGTTCAAGCCTTCGCGCGGGTCAATCAGAATCAGGGCGACATCGGCTTCGGAGACGGCTTTGCGGCTGCGCTCGATGCCGATTTGTTCGACCACGTCGTCGGTTTCGCGCAGACCGGCGGTGTCGATGATGTGGACGGGCACGCCGTCGAGGGTGATTTGTTCGCGCACGGTGTCGCGGGTGGTGCCGGCGATGTCGGTTACGATGGCGATGTCGTCGCCAGCCAAGGCGTTGAGCAGGCTGGATTTGCCGACGTTGGGCGCGCCGACGAGGACGACGTTCATGCCTTCGCGCAAAATCGCGCCTTGTTCCGCACTGGCAAGCACGGTTTCCAGACGGCCTTGCAGGGCTTGGAGCTTGCCGCGCGCGTCGGCGGCTTCGAGAAAGTCGATGTCTTCTTCGGGGAAGTCCAGCGTGGCTTCGACCAGCATCCGCAAAGTAATAAGGTCGTCTACCAGCTCGTGTATGTGTCGGGAAAATGCGCCTTTGAGCGAACGCAACGCCATACGTGCGGCAGACTTGCTGGAGGCGTCGATGAGGTCGGCGACGCTTTCGGCTTGTGCAAGGTCGAGTTTGTTGTTGAGGAAGGCGCGTTTGGTAAATTCGCCCGGCTCCGCCATGCGCGCACCCAGTTCGAGGCAGCGCGAGAGCAACATGTCCATCACGACGGGGCCACCGTGTCCCTGCAACTCAATCACGTCTTCGCCGGTAAAGCTGGCTGGCGCGGCGAAGTAGAGCAGGATGCCGTTGTCTATCGGCTGTCCGTCGCCGCCGAGAAAGTCGGTGTAAAGCGCGGTGCGCGGCTTGGGCGTTTTGCCGCCGCTGAGGGTTTGCGCCAAAGGCAGCAGGTTTTTGCCGGAAAGGCGGATCACGCCGACTCCACCGCGTCCGGGTGCGGTGGCGATGGCGGCGATGGTGGGTTGGGTTACGGACATGAGAACTCGCGTATAGGTAAATTTAATGTGCGTATTATAGCAAAAGGCCGTCTGAAACTTTGGGTTTTGGGGTTTCAGACGACCTTTTTAGCAGATTGGCAATGTGGGCGGACTACTTAAACGGTTCAGGTATTTTTAATTTCCAAATCATCCGGTAGTAAGTCGTGTACGGAACAGTTTAAAGCAGAAGACAGTTGATATAGTTTATCAACCGTTATGTTGACCTCCCCCCTTTCTATTCTACCCATATAGCTTCTGTCTATATCGGCAAGTAAGGCTAAGCTTTCTTGGTTGATATTGGACTGTTTGCGGATTTCTCGGATTTTTATACCTATCAAAACACTGATTTTACTCATGAGATTTGTCTTCACAAATCTCAAAATATCCAATTTTGACGCCTATTTATCCACGGATTATAATCCGTATTTTTGGAAAATACCTAATGTGGAGAATGTTAAATGACAAGTTATATTGAAAGCTCTTTAGGGCGAGGTGAACGTATTGTTTATAAAGCGCAAGTATCGTGGTTTTCCCAATTCTGGAGGATTTTTTTCGGTATCCTGCTGTTGATGTGGGTAATCGGTATCGTATTTATAGTGTTCGCGGTATTGAATGTAATGACAACCGAGCTTGCTTTAACTAACAAAAGGGTTATCGCTAAGTTTGGCTTTATCCGCCGGCAAACAATTGAGATAAATATCAACCGTATCGAAAGTATTTCGGTAAATCAAGGTTTTTGGGGCAGGATTTTCAATTATGGCTCCGTAGTGGTCAGAGGGACGGGCGGCAGTCATGCTCCGATTCCTTATATCGCACGACCAATGGAGTTCCGTCAACAATTCAATGATTTTATAGATAACGAAATTGGTGGTGGCTCGAAAAATCAAATTGAATTAAAACCGCCTGCCGTTTGAGGTGGGTGGAAACGGTGGTTTTTGTTTTATATAGCCCAATTACTTTATTTTCGATACGCAATACCTATTGCCGTCATTTCCGCGCAGGTGGGACTGACGAGGTTGGAAGCCTTGAAATATCGGAAGTTAGTTATGTTTGCTATAGCAAAATTGTAATTAAATATTTATTTCTATCAATCCGAATATGAAAAGGCCGTCTGAAACTTTGGGTTTCAGACGGCCTTTAAATTAAGATGATTAAACGGCGGCGACAGTAAAGCGTTCAAACAAATGCGCTTTGTTTTCCGCATCGTCGGCGATGGCGACTGCCAAATCGGCCACGCTGATGCCTGCCGGAATTTCACCGTCCATCAGCAAATCGTCTTTGCCCAAGCGGTATTTGCCGGTTTTGTCTTCGCTGAAACCGCCGTCCGCGCCCAGTCGTGCCGGAGGGGAAACGAAAGACCAGTTCACATCGCGGCGCGGCAGGAGTTCTGCCAAGAGATGGCGTGCGGCATTGGCGCCGTCGAAAATTTCTTTCGGGAAGTCGGGCGTATCGATAACTTGCAAACCGGGTGCCACATACAGGCTGCCCGCGCCGCCGACGAGCAATAAATAAGGCACTTGCGCTGCTTTTGCTGCTTCGACAATGCTGTTTGCGCCGTGTGTGAAATCCGCGCCGATGTTGGGATTGGTCCAGCCCGGGTTGAACGCGCTGACTACGGCATCAAAACCGGCCAGTTTGTCGGCAAAATCGGCTGCATTGACATCTGCGGAGACTGCGGCAACATTTTGCGCTTGGAACACTTTGTCTGTGTTGCGGGCGAAAGCGGTTACTTTATGACCGCGGCCTGCTAATTCTTGAACGACTGCGTTGCCGACATAACCTGTTGCACCGATAACTGCGATTTTCATATTTAACTCCTTGTGGGGATGTGATTGATTAGATGAGTGCATTGTAAGGCCGTCTGAAATGCTTGATAATCCCTGATTTACTGTTATTATTGTGAAGTTAAACTAAACAATTATTTCTAAATGCAAGACATCAAACCCCTGCTTGTTTTCGCTACTGTCCTCGAACATGGCAGCATGAATGCCGCCGCTGCCGCGCTGGGCATGACCCCGTCTGCTGTCAGCCAGCACATCAATCGCCTCGAAACCCTGCACGGCATCAAGCTGTTAAACCGCAGCACGCGCAGCCTTGCGCCTACCGATGCCGGCCGCGCCTTGGGCGAATACTGCCGCCGTCTCGCC
>NZ_JBQCWY010000165.1:0-5767 GCF_051956955.1 Neisseria sp. P0021.S005
GGGAAAGTGTCAGCAGGGTTGTTTTAATCGGATTCATGATGTTTTCCTTGTGTGTATCGTGTTTTAATTAAGCCAACAGGCTTTGACCGGCGGCATTGCGTTGTGCATTCAAAACGCGGTTGCCTTCAATTTTCAGACGGCCTGCAACAAAGTCGGCAACGGCTTGCGGGAAAAGCTGGTGTTCAACCGTCAGCACGCGTGCGGCAACGTCGTCAGCGGTATCGCCGTCCAAAATAGGAACAATGCCTTGAGAAATAATCGGGCCGCAATCCAGCTCTGGGGTCACGAAATGGATGGTGCAGCCTGCCACTCGGCAACCTGCTTCCAATGCGCGTTCGTGGGTGTGCAGACCGGTGAAAGAAGGCAGGATGGACGGATGGATATTGATCAGGCGGTTTTCATAATGTGCGCAGAACTCCGGAGTCAAAATGCGCATGAAGCCCGCCAATACAACCAAATCCGGCTGATAGGCATCGATTTTCTCCATCATGGCCTGATCAAATGCCAGACGCGAGTCGAAGTTTTTATGGTTCAAACTGTCGGTGGCAATACCGCGCTCTGCCGCCCATGCAAATCCGGCTGCGGTCTCGCTGTTGCTCAATACGGCTGCAATGTTGGCATCGGGAATATCGGCATTCACAATCGCCTGCATATTGCTGCCGCGTCCGGAAATAAGGATGACGATATTTTTCATCATAATTCCTTGTTGGTTTGGAACAAAGGCCGTCTGAAACGGAATTTTTCAGACGGCCTTTTATCCGTTGTTTAAGGGCGTAAGCCTTGATTCGGATTATTGAACTTTTTGTACGTCAACTTGTACAGGTTGTTGCGCAGCAGCATCAGGCGCGCCGACTTTAACCAGTTTCACGTCAAATACCAAAGTAGCGTTCGGGCCGATTTTATCGCCGGCACCCACTTCGCGGTAAGCCAATTTGGCAGGGATATAAAATGTTGCTTCGCCGCCTTCTTTCAAGAGTTGGATACCTTCAGTCCAACCTGGAATCACTTGGCTTACAGGGAAGCTTACTGGGCCGCCGTTGGCTTTGCTGCTGTCAAATACGGTACCATCAATCAGACGGCCTTCGTATTCAACGGTAACCATATCGTCTTTAGTTGGTTTTTTACCTTCGCCTTCTTTGGTGATTTTGTATTGCAGACCGGAAGCGCTGGTTTTCACGCCTTCTTTAGTCGCGTTTTCTTTTAAGAACGCTTCGCCTTTTTCCAAGTTTACTTTGGCATCTTCAGCACGTTTGGCAGCCGCTTTTTCTTGTTGCTCTTGCAGGAATTTCATCATCACTTCCTGAGCTTGAGCTTCAGTCATTTTAACTTCTTTACCTTCAAACATGGCCTCCATGGCTTCGGTGAAGACTTTCAAATCAATTTCCGTACCTTGGTCTTTCATTTGTTTCAATGAACGGCCGATGTCCACACCCATTGCGTAGCTGGCTTGTTGGGCAGTAGAACCGATGGCAGAAGCATCTGCAGTCGCATTTGAAGCTGCGGAAGCAGCAGGGGCGTCTTTAGCGGCAGTGTCTTTTTGGTTGCAAGCAGTCAGTGCCAACAAAGCAGACAAAGCCAATGCGCTGAATTTGAAAGTTTTGTTCATGATTATGTCTTTTCCGGAAAGGTCAAAAAAGGGGATTATAGCTGAGTTTGATTGAAATGGAATCAAGGTGGATTAAAATTTGTAAAGGCTCTTATCAAAAACATTAAGGCCGTCTGAAAACAGGTTTCAGACGGCCTACTCTTAGCTATTGGTCAAACGATTAATACCAGCCGCGCAGTTTCATTGCCTTTTCAACACGACGGATACTCATCATGTAAGAAGCGGTACGCAGGTCGACATCGTATTCTTGAGCCAAGTTCCAAATATCGCGGAACGCACGGCGCAGAACCACGGTTTCTTTCTCTTGAACTTCGTCAAACTCCCAGTAGTAGCCTTGCAGGTTTTGTACCCATTCAAAATAGGACACAACCACGCCGCCGCAGTTTGCCAAAATGTCAGGAACAACCAATACGCCGTTTTGACGCAGAATAACGTCGGCTTCAGGAGTAGTCGGGCCGTTTGCGCCTTCAACCACGATTTTCGCGCGGACTTTGCCTGCATTTTCGGAAGTCAATTGATTTTCCAATGCACAAGGGGCGAGTACGTCCACATCCAAAGCCAAAAGTTCGGCATTGCTGATTTCTTTACCGTAGCCGGCTTCATTGGTGATGAAACCTTTGGTTTGGAATTCTTTAATGATTGCTTCCATATCCAAGCCGTTTTCGTTGTAGATGGCAACGTCAACAGTAGATACGGCAACGATTTTCGCACCGGCTTTGTGTGCATAGTAACCGGTGTGGTAGCCCACATTACCGAAACCTTGAATGGCGTAAGTGGCACCTTTCACGTCTTTGCCCAGTTTTTCCAAAGCTTGGACGGCGGCGAAGTTTACGCCGTAACCGGTGGCTTCGGTGCGCGCCAAGGAACCGCCAAACTCAACCGGTTTGCCGGTAAACACGCCCGGTGCAGAATGTTTCACGACGTTTTCATAGGCATCAACCATCCAAGACATGATTTTGCCGTTGGTGTTCACATCAGGGGCGGGAATGTCGATTTTCTCGCCGATCAGCGGAGAAATGGCTTCGGAATAAGCGCGGGCGATGCGTTCCAATTCTGCTTCGGAATAGTTACGCGGATCCAAAGTAATACCGCCTTTACCGCCGCCGTAAGGAATACCGGCTACACAGCATTTGATGGTCATCCAAATAGACAGTGCTTTGACTTCGTCCAGATTTACATTGGGATGGAAACGCACGCCGCCTTTGTAAGGGCCGACGGCGTTATTGTGTTGGGAACGGTAACCGGTGAAATTTTCTACTGTACCGTTGTCGAGTTTGACAGGGAAGTTCACTTCCAAAACACGTTGCGGCTTTTTCAAGATTTCAAATACTGCCGGGTCGGCATTCAGGCGATCGCAGGCAATTTTTACTTGTTTTTGTGCAATTTCAAACGGATTCAGTGTTTCTTTAACAGCAGATGCGGACATGTATTTTTCCTTTTCATACACATGATTAGACGAGAGCCATACTTGTTACTATATACAAAAACAGGAAAAAATGTAATAGCATGTAGTCGATAAAAAGCAAATCCATTCATTTATATATAAATTTAGTTTGAGGCCGTCTGAAAATATCGGTACGCCGACCAAAAAATTTTCAGACGGCCTAGTATAAATGCTCATCAAACCATTCAAAAAAACACTCAAACCCTTTGTTTTTTAATGCCTACCAAACCGCCCTTTTTGTTGACAAAATCCCTTCCACATTACCAACAGACGGACAGACTTACACCAGCAAAAATTGTTAACAATTTAAACAAATATCCCTTTAAAGAATCAGCAAAACATCGGCAAATCAGGCAAACAATGTTAAAATAAGCGCTTAAATAATATGACAGAAAGCTACTCAATGACCACTGCTGCTTTAGAACACGTTCAAGCCGTTGCCTTTGATTTGGACGGTACCTTATGTGATTCCGTTCCCGATTTAGCCGCAGCAGCCCAAGCCATGTGTGCGCACTTGGATTTACCTGTTTTACCTACCCAAACGGTTGAAAGTTATGTCGGCGACGGCATCAGCAAGTTGGTTCATCGCGTCATTACCAATGATCGTGAAAAAGAAGCCGATCCTGAAATCTGGGAAAAAGGTTTTGTGTTCTTTATGAAATATTATCGCGAACACTTAAGCGACTTTACCTACCCCTACCCTGAAACCGAAGCCGGTCTCGGCCTGCTCAAGTCCTTGGGTATTCCATTGGTTGTCATTACCAATAAAAATGAAATTCTGGCTGCCGAGCTACTGAAACAACTTAATCTCGACGACTATTTCAGCCTGGTTCTCGGCGGCGACAGCCTGACTGAGAAAAAACCCAGCCCATTGCCGCTTCAACATGCGGCCGAAGTATTAGGCATCGACGTTGCCAATATGCTGATGGTGGGCGACTCCAAAAATGACATTATTGCCGCCAAAGCGGCCGGTTGCTTCAGCGTCGGCGTAACATTCGGCTACGGCGACATGACCTTGCTCTCTCAAGATAAAGCGACCAAACCTGATTTGTTGATTCGCGCCCTGCCTGAAATCTACGAAAATCTGCAACCGCAAAAAAACAAAGACGAAGAATAATTCGGCTTTATTTTCAGACGGCCTTTTCGGTGCTTTCGCCCAATCAGGCCGTCTGAAATGTAATTCAATGTAGTTAAATCCCTCCCCTTCCATATTCCCATGAAACCTCCCAAAACCTTACGCGCCCGCGCCTTGGATATTCTTTCCCGTCAAGAAGTCAGCCGCGTCGGTTTGAAACGCAAACTGGCCCCGCATGCTGAAAGCGAAGAAGAATTGGAAAAGGTTTTGGACGAGTTCGCCGAACGAAATTGGCAATCCGACCAACGTTACGCAGAAGCCTATATTCACAGCAAGAGCAACCGTTACGGCACGCTCCGCCTCAAGCAAGCCTTGGCGCAACAAGGTATCGATGCAGACGACTGTCGAGAGTTCCTACCCGACAGGGAGGACGAGCTGCAAACCGCCATTTCCGTCTTGCGTAAAAAATTCAAGCAAGAAGCTCAAGATTTGAAAGAAAAACAAAAACAAGCGCGTTTCCTTGCCTATCGCGGCTTTGGTGCCGACACCATTCAGACGGCCTTAAAAACCGCTTGGAATGAAGACGAAGACTTCTATCAATAATCATTCCCACTTGAATCTTTGCTTCTATCGGCGTACCCTTACGCTTTTATTCAATAATTCAATCAGAGCTTCATCATGTCCGACAAACCGCACGATACACCTAATCCCCTACTCGAAGACGAACGCAAAAATCCTGTTTACCGCTTGGGTCAGGCAGTAGCCGGATTCATGTTGCTGGTTTGGGCCGGCGTTTTGGCCTTAGTTTTCTTTTTGGTTTTCCGTTTTTGGTTGAGTTAAACCCAATCCAATTACAAAAAAGCCATAAACCCTCTTATAAAAAAGCCAATAGCTTTTATTTGTAAACATCAAAAAGGCCGTCTGAAAATGCTTTCAGACGGCCTTTGCTTATAACGAGATTATCCTCGAATCACTTTGCGGATATTCGGATTGGCATGCATTGCATGAATAATCTGATTAACCTGATCCAAGTCTTTGACTTTAATTGTAAATTTAAATTCTACAAAACCTTCTGTTCCTGCTTGCGCTTTGGTTGGCGTATCGACAGATTCGATATCCGCACCGGAATTGGAAATCGCTTGCGCCATTGAAGCCAACAAACCATGCGCATCTTCGGATTTGACGTTGAGGATGGTGCGGTACGTTTGATTACGCAAACTGTCCCAGCCCGCATCGAGTTGCTCTTCCGGATCGGCTTTGACCAAAGTTTGACAGGTATCACGGTGGATAATCATACCCTTGTCTTTAACCAATAAGGCGCGGATCGCATCGCCTGGAATCGGATGGCAACATTCGGCAAAATGAATCCGGCCGGTTTCTTGATCGTTGACTTTGATCGGGCTGAGTTTGACCGCACTGCCAAAATGTTGGCCTGCCAACTCGGCAATATGCATGGCAACGTGTACCGGCAAAGTATGCCCCATACCGACATTGTAGAGAACCTCTTCAAACGATGTTTGTTTGGTATTCAAATCGGCAAGGTATTTTTCTTTGAGGTCGTCTGAAAGCAGGATGTCTTTAGGCAACAGGCTGGATAAAGCTTTTTGCAGCAGGTTCTCACCCAAAACAACGGCATCGTGAC
>NZ_JBQCWY010000166.1:0-5767 GCF_051956955.1 Neisseria sp. P0021.S005
ACGCAGCCGGTTTCACGCAAAAGGCGCACTTTGGTACGCAGCGGGCTGATGCGGTAAGGCAGCTTTTTCCCGGCTTTGCGCGCAAAAAATTCTTTGGGCTGAGGCTCAAAAACAACAACGACAACAGGCAGACCGCGCTGGTCTGCCTCTCGTTTGAGTTTTTGTAGAATGTGTTTGTGCCCGAGGTGTACGCCATCGAAGTTGCCGATGGTTACGGCGGCTCCTTGCGGAAATTTGGGCGCGTGTCGCTGTCCAAGCCAGATGTTCATGGGTGGTGGGTATTGTGTTTGAATAGGCGGCTATTGTAAACGTTATTGCCGTTTCAATAAACCTTAGGCCGTCTGAAACCAATAAATATATGCTTTCAGACGGCCCTAAAGTTTGTTAATACCTTACCACCACCAAGGATAACGGCCAAACGGATAGCCCCAATCGTCGTAATAACGATAGTAACGGGCTTCGCGCAGCTGTTCTTGAGAAATATAGTTTTGCCATGCCATTTTGTAGCAGGCTTGGAACATCGGATCGGAAACTTTGTCGATATATTTGAGGCGGAAGGCTTTTTGTTCCGCAGTTGCGGCACCGGGTTTGCCTTCTTCGTCAAATTTGCGGCGGATCAGCGCGGCAGTCTCCTGATCGCATTGGGCAGCAAGATGTACTTGAAGATCCTGCTCATAGCGTTTCTGCGCTTGGGCGCGTGCGGCTTTTTGCTCAGGCGTGGTGGCGCAGGCGGCAAGTAATGCGGCAGCACCAATCAATAAAGTCAGGCGGATAGGATTCATCGGATGTTTCCTTATAGTCATGTATAGCTATTAATGTACGCCCTCATTGTGTAATGGGCAAGTGTGGCAACTTGGGAACACTTTAGATTATTTGTTCTTATCGGCAGACAGTTGCATATAAAATACACCCTATATGAATGTTTAACTCCAAACCCACTCAATGAACGCTGACAAACCGCCCCACTCCTACAGATTGCGCCACCACAGGCAACACACGCCTCCGTTTTGGCAGGCGGATCGCCCGTATCTGCACGAACACAATATTTCCGATGCCCGTTTCAGACGGCTGGGCTACATCATGGCCTTTCTTGCCGGTGCGATTAATGCGGGGGGATTCTTTGCATTTGCGCGCTATATTTCCCACGTAACCGGCTCCATGTCTCTTTTGGCTGATGTGCTGTATCTCCAAGACTGGTGGTCTGCCGCGGTGACTTTCATCAGCGTGTTGTGCTTTGTTGCCGGTGCCGCGCATTCGGGTTGGGTGATTTTATGGACGCAACAGATGCGTTTTCGTGGCAGCTTTGGGTTTTCCATGTGGCTGGAAGCAGTTTATCTGTTGATATTCGGTTGGTTCGGTATTGCTGCGATGGAATGGGATTTTGGCGGCTCTGATTTTATTATGCCGTCTTTGGCATTGTTTTTATTGTGTTTTATTATGGGCATGCACAATACGGTTATCACGCTTCTTTCCGGCGGCGCCATCCGTTCCACCCACATGACCGGTACGGCGACCGACTTGGGCATTGAAATTTCACGCGCACTTTATTATTCCAAACAACATCATCCGCGCCTGCCGCACGTCCGCGTCAACAAACCGAAAATGTGGCTTTTAAGCGGCTTGATGCTGTCGTTTTTACTGGGCGGCGTGGTTGGCGCATGGGGTTATCATCTGGTCGGCCATCATTTCGCCCTGCCCGTTTCCGCCGTTTTGCTCATACTGGGTGCGGGCTCGGTGGGATATGACGTCAAGGTCAGATTGAAATGGGCATTCATCAACTGGTATCGCCGCAAGCAGAAAAAACGGAAGAAACTGTAAAAAACTTTGCTGGTTATTTCACGGCAAAACGGCCAAGCTGCCAGAAAAATGCAGAAATGCTTCAGAATTATGTTAACTGGCAAATATTTTCGTAATATCGGGTTAAACCCATTCTTTTGCGTTTCGGATATTGGGTATCATAAATCCGTAATGACCCACGCGGTTTTTATTCATTTTTTTCAGACGGCCTAAGCCGTCATCTAAAAAGAGGATACGACATGAAATTCTTGAAACCCCTGACCGTTATTGCTACTGCAATTCCTTTGGCACTCACCGGCTGTGTGACCGATCCTGCTACCGGTCAACAATCCGCCAGCAAAACCGCCATGTACGGTTTGGGCGGTGCGGCTGTTTGCGGCATCGTTGGTGCGCTGACCCACGGTGGCAAAGGCGCGCGTAACTCCGCATTGGCTTGTGGTGCAGTAGGTGCCGGTATCGGCGGTTACATGGACTACCAAGAGAAAAAACTGCGTCAAAGCCTGGCCAACACCAACATCGAAGTTGAACGTCAAGGCAACCAAATCAAACTGGTTATGCCTGAAAACGTAACCTTCGCCACCGGCAGCGCTGCCCTGAGCGGTCAAGCTCAAAGCGCCTTGTCTGCTGCTGCACAAACTCTGGTTCAATATCCTGACACGACTTTGACCATCAACGGCCATACCGACAATACCGGTAACGACGCCATCAACGAGCCATTGTCTCGCAACCGCGCCGAATCTGTCGCTACCTTCCTGCAATCCCGTGGCGTAAGCAGCACCCGTTTGAGCACTTTCGGTTACGGCTCCCGTCAACCAATCGCCTCCAATGCTACTGTTGAAGGCCGCGCACAAAACCGCCGCGTTGAAATCTTGATCAACCCTGACCAACGCGCCATTGACGCCGCTAAAAAACAAATGTAATCCGACAGCTGTCTGATTCCCATGCTTAAGGCCGTCTGAAATTTCAGACGGCCTTTTTCTTTGTAGATTTTGTTTGCAATTTCTCCTCCTCAATCCAATCCATCATAAAATTTATTCCTTTATTAACAAGACTTTTCAATTTTTCCTTTAAAAAAACTGTATTAATACTCTAATTTTTACACTGACTTAGAGTATAATTCCTAAAATTTTAAAAACACGCCTCATGCCGTCTGAAAAACGGCGGCGAAAAACACACTTATTTGTATACACATCAGCCCGTTATCCAATCCATTTCATAGGATTTCAGACGGCACCACCCAGAATCTATGAAGGAGCATCCATGCAAAACAACTTTGACCCATTGATTATCCGTGGCAAATCACTGATTCCCGTCGTACAAGGCGGTATGGGTGTAGGCGTTTCCGCATCAAAACTCTCCAGCGCGGTTGCGCGCGAAAACGGCGTAGGTACCATCGCCAGCGTCGATTTGCGCCACTTGCACGAAGATTTGCTGGCCGAATCAAAAATCGATTCCAGCGAAGAAAAATACACCCGTATCAACTGCATCGCGCTGGACCGTGAAATCAAAAAAGCCAAAGCCGATTCAGAAGGCAAAGGCATGATTGCCGTCAACGTCATGAAAGCTGTCAAAGACCATGCCGCCTACGTCCGTCAGGCCTGCGAATCCGGTGCAGACGCGATTGTGATGGGAGCAGGTTTGCCTTTGGATCTGCCGGAAATGGCCGAGGGCTATCACAAAGATGTCGCCCTTTTCCCTATCCTGTCCGAATCACGCGGTATCAACATCGTTTTGAAACGTTGGATGAAAAAAGGCATTTTGCCCGATGCCATCGTTATCGAACACCCAGCCCACGCAGCCGGCCACTTGGGCGCGGCAACCGTTGACGGCGTGAACGATGCCAAATTCGAGTTCAAACGCGTTATTGAAGAAACGTTTGAAGTATTCAAAAACTTGGGCTTGGAAAGCGAAAAAATCCCGTTGGTACTCGCCGGCGGCATGGCAAACTTTGAAAAAGTCAAAACAGCCTTGAAAAACTGGGGCGCGTCCGCCGTTCAAATCGGTACCGCGTTTGCCGTAACCGAAGAAGGCGATGCCCACATCAACTTCAAAAAAACGCTGGCCGGTGCGGAAACCGAAAAAGTGGTTGAATTCATGTCTGTTGCCGGTTTGCCTGCACGCGGCGTGCGCACCAAATTCCTCGACAACTACATCAAACGTGAGGCCAAATTGCAAGCCAATGCCAAAAACGATCCGCGCCGTTGCACCCAAGGCCTGAACTGCCTGACCAGCTGCGGTTTGCGCGACGGCTTGGCCAAAGCCGGTCAATTCTGTATCGACATCCAACTTTCCGCCGCATTCCGCGGTGAAGTCGATAAAGGCCTGTTTTTCCGCGGTAAAGACCCACTGCCTTTTGGCAATGCCATCCGTACGGTTCAAGAAACCATTCAATATCTCTTGAACGGTTCCCTACCCGTCATCCCTGCCAAATAAACGTATCAACACTCAAAAGGCCGTCTGAAAAACATTCAACCCTGTTTTCAGACGGCCTTTTTGTCCCAATCCATCTAAAAAATGCTAAGATTATCGCCTGAATTTATCCAGCAGAAACATCATGAATCCATTATTGAACCACCTCAAACCCTATCCTTTTGCCCGCTTGCGTGAAGCCATGCAAGGCATTGACGCACCCGCAGGCGTAACCCCCATCCATCTGCAAATCGGCGAGCCGAAACACCCGACGCCCAAAGTCATCACCGATGCACTGACCGCCTCCCTGCACGAATTGGAAAAATATCCGCTGACCGCAGGCCTGCCCGAACTGCGCCAAGCCTGCGCCGAATGGGTTGCCCGCCGTTATGATGGTTTAAGCCTCAATCCCGACAATGAAATCCTGCCCGTATTGGGCAGCCGGGAAGCATTGTTTTCCTTTATCCAAACCGTTTTGAATCCGGCTTCAGACGACCCCAAACCGGTCGTTATCAGTCCCAATCCTTTCTATCAAATTTACGAAGGCGCGACTATATTGGGCGGCGGCGAAATCCATTTTGCCAACTGCCCGGCACCCAGCTTCAACCCCGATTGGAGCAGCCTGCCCGAAGACGTGTGGCAGCGTACCAAAGTCCTGATTGTCTGCTCGCCCAACAACCCGAGCGGCAGCGTCCTGCAATTAGAAGACTGGAAAGAAATTTTTGATTTGCAAGACAAATACGGCTTCGTTATTGCCTCTGACGAATGCTATTCCGAAATTTATTTTGACGACGACAAACCGATCGGCGGCTTACAGGCTGCGGCGCAATTAGGTCGCGGAACGCACAACATCGTGATGTTTACCAGCCTGTCCAAACGCTCCAATGTCCCCGGTTTGCGTTCCGGCTTTGTCGCAGGCGATGCCGAGTTGCTCAAAAACTTCCTGCTCTACCGCACCTACCACGGCAGCGCGATGAGCATTCCTGTCCAACGTGCCAGCATTGCCGCTTGGAACGACGAAGAACACGTCATTGCCAACCGCCGCCTCTACCAAGAAAAATTCGACCGCGTCATTCCGATTTTGCAACAGGTATTCGATGTCAAACTGCCTGACGCATCGTTCTACATTTGGCTGAAAGTTCCCGACGGCGACGACTTGGCATTCACGCGCAACCTGTGGCAGAAAGCCGCCATCCAAGTGTTGCCCGGCCGCTTCCTTGCCCGCGATACCGAGCAAGGCAATCCGGGCGAAGGCTACGTCCGCATCGCTTTGGTTGCCGACGTGGAAAGCTGTGTCAAAGCGGCTGAAACCATTGTTTCGCTCTACCGCTGACGATTAAGCAAACAAAGGCCGTCTGAAACTTCAGACGGCCTTTTTATTAAATAATCGGATAATTTATATGGTGAAGTCCAGAAGGTAGAAATCTTCTTTACCTACGCCGCATTCAGGGCATTTCCAGTCGTCGGGGATGTCTTCGAACTTGGTACCTGCCGGCAGGCCGTGTTCGGGGTCGCCGACATCTTCATCATAAATCCAGCCGCAAGGGCCGCACATATATTG
>NZ_JBQCWY010000167.1:0-5750 GCF_051956955.1 Neisseria sp. P0021.S005
GCGGTCACGGCTCGGCCAACTTGAGCAAAGCCATTCAAGTATCCTCAGATACCTTCTTCTACCGTTTGGGTTACGAAATGGGTATCGATAAAGCCTCTCCGTATCTGGCGCAATTCGGTTTCGGCCAAAAAACCGGCATTGACCTGCCCAGCGAATACGCAGGCGTTTTGCCCAGCCGCGAATGGAAAGCCAAACGCTTTGCCAAATCTTCCGACCCTACCGCCAAAGAATGGCGCGCCGGCGAAATGGTTTCTGTCAGCATCGGCCAAGGCTACAACGCCTACACGCCTTTGCAAATGGCACATGCGACAGCTTCTCTTGCCAATGACGGTGTCGTCCATCAGCCGCATTTGGTCAAAGAAGTATTGGATTTCGGCGCACGCAAAATTACCCGTATCAACCCCAATCCCGAGCGTCAAATTCCGTTCAAAGCAGACAACTTCGAATACGTCAAACGCGCAATGGAAAAGGTATTGAAACCGGGCGGTACGGCGCACCGTATCAGTGGCGGACTCGCCTATACGATGGGCGGTAAAACCGGTACGGCCCAGGTCGTACAAATCAAACAGGGCGGCCGCTACAACGCCGTAGCCCTGCGCGAACAACACCGCGACCACGCATGGTTTATCTCGTTTGCGCCATTGGAAAAACCTGAAATCGCCATTGCCGTTATTTTGGAAAACGGCGGTTGGGGTGCGTATGCCGCGCCATTGGCTCGTGAAATGACTGATTTTTATATGCTTCACGTCAAGCCGCAACAGTTTTCAGACGGCCTTGAGTCAGATTTAGCCAAAACTGAAACAACGGACAAACATCAGCCTATTCCCAGCATTTTCCAATCTGCCTACGGACTGACGCCGACAAGCCCTGCCTCACAGCCGGAGGTTCATCATGAATAACACATCAGCGTGGAAAAATTTCAAATCCACCATTGCAGCCCCGATTGACCCTTGGCTGTTTTTTGCCATGCTCGCCATCTACATCATGAGCCTGTTCCTGCTCTATTCTGCAGACGGGCAAGAGTTCGGACAATTGGAAAACAAAACCATCCATACTGTTTTGGGATTTGCCCTTTTATGGATTATCGCCGTATTCAAGCCGCAAACGGCTGCCAAAGTCGCCCTGCCTGTTTACATTGTCGGCGTATTACTGTTGATTGGCGTCGAAGTCGCCGGCGTTACCGTCAACGGCTCGACCCGTTGGCTGAGTATCGGCTTTACCCGTATCCAACCTTCCGAAATCATGAAAATCGGTATTCCCATGACTGTCGCGTGGTATTTCCAACGCTATGAAGGCCGTCTGAAATGGATACATTATATTGTCGCCCTCGTGCTGATTCTTGTTCCTGTCGCCCTGATTTTGAAGCAGCCAGATCTGGGGACGGCCGCGCTGATTATGGCTTCAGGTATTTTTGTCATCTTCTTTGCCGGACTGCCTTGGAAAGCCATTTTTTCCGCTATTATTGCCTTTGTAGCCGCCTTGCCGCTCTTGTGGAATTACGGCATGCACGACTACCAGAAAACCCGCGTCCTCACCCTGCTCGATCCAACCAAAGACCCGTTAGGTGCAGGCTACCACATCATCCAATCCATGATTGCCATCGGCTCGGGCGGTGTATGGGGCAAAGGCTGGCTCAACGGTACGCAAACCCATTTGGACTATATTCCCGAATCAACGACTGACTTTATTTTCGCAGTATTCGGCGAAGAATTCGGCCTGATTGGTAATATCCTTTTACTGCTGGTTTACCTTATCATTCTGGCACGCGGATTGTGGATTGCCGCGCAAGCTCAATCCCTTTACAGCCGTACTCTGGCAGGCGCGTTGACCATGACCTTTTTCTGCTATGCCTTTGTAAACATGGGCATGGTCAGCGGTATTTTGCCCGTTGTCGGCGTCCCCCTTCCCCTGGTCAGCTACGGCGGTACAGCTACACTTTCCATCATGGTGGTACTCGCCCTGTTGATGGGTATTGCCAATGAACACAAAAACCTCCGCCGTCGTAATATAGACAACGACGACCTAACTGCAAGCAAGGAATAATATGGAATTAGGTGTAGAAATCGGCAAACTTCTCGTTGCACTTCTTGTACTGATCAACCCCTTCAGCGCGCTCTCAATTTATCTTGACCTGACACAAAACCACAGCACCAAAGAAAAGCGCAGAATCGCGCGTACTGCCGCATTGGCTGTTTTCATCGTGATTGTCGTCTTTGCACTGGGCGGCGGTATCTTGTTGAAAGTACTCGGCATCAGCGTCGGCTCCTTCCAAGTCGGCGGCGGTATTCTGGTTTTGCTGATTGCCATCTCCTTAATGAACGGCAACGATAATCCTGCCAAACCCAAAATTGATTCCCATTCAGAAGAACATCAAAGTGCGCAACAAGTCCGCCGCAATGAAAAAGCCATTGCCGTCGTACCCATTGCCATTCCGATTACCATCGGCCCCGGCGGTATCTCTACCGTCATTATTTACTCCTCTGCCGCCAAAAATTACAGCGATATTGCCCTAATTATCATCTCCGGCTTTCTGGTCAGCCTGATTTGCTATCTCATCCTGATCGTTGCCGGACGCATCAGTAAACGCTTGGGCACGACCGGCCTGACCATCCTCAACCGTATCATGGGCATGATGCTTGCTGCCATTTCCGTAGAGATTATTGTTGCCGGCTTAAAATCTATTTTTCCCCAACTGGTCGCTTGAAGTACAATTATCACAATAAAAGGCCGTCTGAAACATTTTCAGACGGCCTCATAAAAACATAAAAACAAAGGAGCCAACCATGTTTCACAGCACCCATGTCTTTACCGGTGAAACCATTTGCCGCCGACCGGCACAAAACTACACTGAATTTACCGACGAATTAAACCGCCTCCAAACCCTTCAGCAAACCTTCGCTCAATCAAGCATTACCGAGCGCACCGCCCTCTTACAGCAATTTGCCGACAGCCTTACCCAAAACCAAGAACGCCTTGCTGAAATGGTTTGCGAAGAAGTCGGACGCTGCCTGCACGAATGCCGTGCCGAAATCAATAAATCCATCGAGCTTATCCGCTACTACGTCCGTCTTGCCCCCGAACTGCTAGCCCATAAAACCATCGCTACCCAAGCCAGCCTCAGCCAAGTCCGCTTCGAACCTTTGGGTGTTGTTTTGGCGGTTATGCCGTGGAACTACCCTGTTTGGCAGATTTTACGATTTGCCATCCCTGCCCTGTGCGCCGGCAATGCCTGCGCAGTCAAACCTGCGCCCAGTGTCGCCCGCGTCAGCGAAACCCTATTCAGCCTTATCCCCGAAGGTTTGCCACTTATCGGCGCATGGTTAAGTCATGAAGACACGCTTAAAGCCATTGAAGATACTGATGCCATGGCATTTACCGGTTCAACCCATACCGGCCGCCTGCTGGCCGCCCATGCAGGCAAACATCTGAAAAAAACCGTCCTTGAACTGGGTGGCAGCAATCCGTTTATCATTCTGCCCGATGCCGATCTGCAACGCGCAGCCATCGATGCCTGCTATTCGCGCTTTCGCGATGCCGGACAATCCTGCAATGCCGCCAAGCGCATTGTTGTTACCCAAGATATTGCCGAACAATTTATTCCGCTCTTCCTTGCCGAGTGTGCCAAACTGCAAACCGGCAATCCCAAAGACTTGAACACCACCCTTGCCCCGCTTCACCGCCAAGACCTGCGTCAAACCGTTCACGAGCAGGTTCAAGATGCGGTTGCACACGGTGCGCAATGCTTGAGCGGCGGCTATATCCCTGAGGGAGAAATCTGGTTTTACCCTGCCACGGTATTGGATCAAGTCAATCCAAACTGCCGCGTTTGGCACGAAGAAGTCTTCGGCCCGGTTGCCATGATCTTACGCGCCGACAATCCGGATCACGCCGTTGCGCTTGCCAATGACACACCTTTCGGCCTCGGCGCCTGTATCTACACAGCCGACACGGCAAACGCATGGCAATATGCCGAAAAAATCCAAGCAGGCTCTGTCTTTATCAACCGCCACACCAGCAGCGACCTGCGCCTCCCCTTTGGCGGCGTCAAAGCTTCAGGTTATGGACGTGAGCTATCAGAATTCGGGCTGTACGAGTTCGTCAACGTCAAAACCTATTGGCAAAAATAAACCGTTTCATTAACTCAGGCCGTCTGAAAACCCAATTTCAGACGGCCTGATGTTGTTTAAAAAACTGGCAAAAATATTGTATTTAATCCCGTATAAACCCTGCAAAATCAAAGCCGCTCAAAAATAGAAACCTATCTTAAAAAGCAATCCATATTCCCCAGTCCATTTTGAAGCAGCAGATTATCATGTTCTTCATTCCGATTGCTGCATTAAGCCATTTCTAAAATACCCAATAAACAAAAATGCCGTCTGAAATACAACTTTCAGACGGCATTTTCAATCAAATACTACTTACCGGATTACAATTTCAAACCGGCCAGTTTAGCAGCATACGCATCCAAATCAGCGATTGGACGGGTAGCCACGCCGCTTTCCATTGCTGCTTTAGCAGTAGCCGTAGCAACGCGAGGCAACAGGCGGGAATCGAATGGGGTAGGAATCAGGTATTCCGCACCGAATTCAAATTTCTTACCGTAAGCGGCAACCACTTCTTCAGTTACCTCTTCCATCGCCAAATCAGCCAAAGCGTATACGCAAGCGCGTTTCATTTCTTCATTGATGGTGGTCGCGCCGACATCCAATGCTCCACGGAAGATAAATGGGAAGCACAATACGTTGTTTACTTGGTTCGGGAAGTCTGAGCGGCCGGTACCGATCACCACATCCGGACGGGTTTCTTTTGCCAAAGGAGGCAGAATTTCCGGATTTGGGTTTGCCATAGCGAACACGATTGGTTTTTCGTTCATGGTTTTCAGCATTTCAGGAGTCAGCAGGTTGGCACCGGACAGACCCAAGAAGATGTCTTTATCTTTAACGGCATCAGCCAATACGCGTTGGCCGTTATCTTCAATGGCATAGAACTGTTTGGACTCGTCCATACGGTCTTTGTCTTCGCGGGTTTTGTAAATCACGCCTTTGGAGTCGCAAACGGTCACGTTTTCGCGTTTCAAACCCAAATCCAGCAATTGGTTCAAGCAGGCAATCGCTGCGGCACCTGCACCTGAGCACACCAAAGTCGCTTCTTCAATTTTGCGGCCGGTATAACGCAAAGCGTTCAGTACAGCGGCAGCGGTAATGATGGCGGTACCGTGTTGGTCGTCGTGGAATACAGGGATTTTGCAACGTTTGCGCAATTCGCGTTCGATATAGAAGCACTCAGGCGCTTTGATGTCTTCGAGGTTGATGCCGCCGAAAGTCGGTTCCAAAGAAGCGATGATGTCTACCAATTTTTGCGGGTCTTTTTCATCGATTTCGATATCGAATACGTCAACACCGGCGAATTTTTTGAACAATACGCCTTTGCCTTCCATTACAGGTTTACCGGCCAATGCGCCGATGTTGCCCAAACCCAACACTGCTGTACCGTTGGAAATCACGGCAACCAAATTGCCTTTGGCAGTGTATTTGTAGGCAGTTTGCGGATCGGCATGGATTTCCATACAAGGAGCGGCTACGCCCGGAGAGTACGCCAACGCTAAATCTTTAGAAGTGGCCAGAGATTTGGTTGGGGTAACGGAGATTTTGCCCGGCACGGGGAATTCGTGGAACTGCAGGGCGGCTTCTTTTAATGAATTTTCCATTTATCGATCCTGTTTGCGAGAGAGATTTTACAGCGAACAAGTC
>NZ_JBQCWY010000168.1:0-5742 GCF_051956955.1 Neisseria sp. P0021.S005
AAGCCGATTTCCCTGAGATTGAGACGTTTAATCCGAATGAGAAATTTGGCCCGTGGGAAGAAATCATGAAAAAATTCTTTGCCGACGGCGGATTGTTTGACCAGCTTTCCAGTAAAAAATAAGGCTTAAACATAGAGGCCGTCTGAAACTTCAGACGGCCTTTTGTTACAATAAGCCTTTTTCTTATCCACCTTTTCCCATGTCCCAACGCAAAATCATCCATATCGATATGGACGCATTCTACGCTTCGGTAGAACTACACGAGCAGCCGCACCTGAAAGGGCTGCCTGTCGTTGTGGCGTGGGACGGTACGCGGTCGGTCATTTGTGCCGCTTCTTATGAGGCGCGCAAATTCGGTTTGCACTCAGCCATGTCGGTGGCAACGGCGAAAAGGCTGTGTCCGCAGGCGGTGTTTGTGCAGCCTCATTTCGATTTGTACCGTCAAGTGTCGGCGCAGATTCATGCCGTGTTTCGGCGTTATACCGATTTGATCGAGCCTTTGTCTTTGGACGAAGCCTATTTGGATGTTACCCAAAATTTTGAAAATATCCCGTACGCCAGCGAAGTGGCCAAACGTATTCGTGCTGAAATTTTTGAAGAAACCGGTTTGACAGCCTCCGCGGGTATCGCGCCCAATAAGTTTTTGGCCAAAATCGCTTCTGACTGGCGCAAACCGAACGGGCAGTTTGTGCTGCCGCCGCAAAAAATCATGGCGTTTTTGGAGAGCCTGCCGTTGGGTAAGATTCCCGGTGTCGGCAAAGTTACACTGAAAAAGATGAATGCCCTCGGTATGCAAACCGCCGGCGATTTGCGCCGTTTTGAGCGCGGCGAACTTTTAAACCATTTCGGCCGCTACGGCTACCGCCTTTACGATTTGGCACGCGGTATCGACGAGCGGCCGGTCAAAGCCGAACGCGAACGCCTGCAAATCTCAACCGAAATCACCTTACCCGAAGATTTGTCTTTGGCGCAGGCTTCAAGCCATTTGCCGCACCTCGCCGAAGACCTCTGGCGGCAAATCGAACGCAAAAACGTCGAAGCCAAAGGCGTTACCCTCAAACTCAAAACCCACGATTTCCGCATTATCACGCGTTCGCTGACGTATTCTTCCGTCCTTCCCGATAGCGCCTCGCTGCTTCAGGCAGCGCATACTTTGCTGCAACGCATACCTCCGCAACGTGAAGACGCCTTCCGCCTGATCGGTATCGGCGTGAGCCATTTGCTGCCGAAAAACCAGCAGCAGACGCTTTGGTTATAAAGAAATAGAAAAGCATTCTTTCCGTTTGAAGATAGGGCGCTGGACAATATTGTTCCATAACCATATCGGCAGCCGTTTCAACAGGCCGTCTGAAAATTATTAGGAACAACCAGCCATGTCTTTATTCCGCCCACAACTCTGGAAAATCCCCGAAATCAGCGATGCCGAACGCCGCCAACTGCCTGAGTTGGCAGCCGCTTTGGAGCACCGTTTGCAAGACATTGCCGCACGCTATCCGCAAGCCGTCTTCGCATCCAGCCTTGCGGTTGAGGATATGGTCATTACCGATGCCGTGTGCCGTCTGAAACTGCCCATCCGCATCATCACGCTAAATACGGGCAAACTCAATCCCGAAACCGCCTCGCTGATTGCCGAAACCAATGCGCGTTATCAAACCGAATTGGAAGTGTTTTATCCCAATCGACAAACCGCCGCCGAATTTGAAGCGGAGTTTGGTACGACCGCGATGTACGACAGTGTCGAGTTGCGCCGCCGTTGCTGCCATATCCGCAAAATTGAACCGCTCAACCGCGCTTTGCACAACGCGCCTGCATGGCTGACCGGACAACGCCGCAGCCAGTCCGAAACGCGCAGCGAATTGAATTTTGAAGAGCTGGATACAGGCCGCAACATCGCCAAATTCAATCCTATTTTCGATTGGGAAGAGCAGGATGTTTGGGCATATGCGCACGAGCACCAAGTTCCGCTTAATGCGCTGTATCATCAAGGCTATCCCAGCATTGGGTGCGAACCCTGCACGCGTCCAGTCAAGCTGGGCGAAAATATCCGCGCCGGGCGATGGTGGTGGGAAAGCAAAGACAGTAAGGAATGCGGTTTGCACAAATAATCAAAGGCCGTCTGAAAACGTTTCAGACGGCCTTTTTGACGGTTTAACAAGATGATTTATCAAGTATTTGCTTTTCGTTCAACAAAAGTGGAAAGCAGGGCGGTATCGATGTCCCATTTCCAGATGCCTTGATCCGAGCCGTCCATGCCGCGCAGGAAGAGGTAGCGGATGGCGATTTGGGGCAAGGGCTTGCCGCGCAGGGCATAGTAGCGCGCGATGGCAACGGCGTAGATCAGGGCTTGCAGGTAGTAGTGATGATGCGCCACAGCTTCGTTCATCGCCTGTTGCGTGTAGGCGCTTGCATCGTTGCCCAAATGGTTGGATTTGTAGTCGATTAAAACGACATTGCTGTCTGAATCTTGGCAAACCATATCAATAAAGCCGTTTAAATAGCCTTGCAAATCATGGAAATCAAGCAGTTGCGCGGCTTGGACGCATTCGGGCGGCAGGTTTGCTTCGCTTGAGGCAAACCAACGGCGCAAGTCGTCCAGTTTGAAATCGTCCATGTACAGGGTGAACCCCATTTCGGGCAGGCGTCGGGTCGTCGGAATCTGTGACAGGCTCTCGTTGATTAAAGGCGTAAGGCGGCAGGTATCGAGCATGGTGATTACCGTCGGCAGCCATTTGTCTTCAAAGCTATGGCGTTGCAAAACTTCGGCAATCATTTCGGATTGGCTCTCGGCAGAGGCGGCGAAATCGAGTTTTTCCAGCATTTCATGCAAACATACGCCGGCATTGGTGCCGCGGGGGAAATGGTGGATATCGAGGCCGTCTGAAAGTGGGGGCGGCAGGTTTTCAGACGGCATGGCACGGTCTGCGCTTTCTGCCGGATCGATGGCAGGTTGCAAAGGCTCGTGTTGTTCGTCGGTTGACTTGGTGTGCCGGCTCAAACCGGTAAAGCTGGTGTGGCGGATAAAGTCAAAATCGCGGCGTTTAATGCTATGTGCGCTAAAAGCTTGGTCTTGCTGGCGGCTGTATTGATAGACGGTTTCCGGCGGGGCTTCTTCCGTGAAGGCAAACTCCGTATTTTCAGGCGCGTTTTTGATAAAGCGTTGCCAGTTGGTTTTAAGCATTTCTACAACGTCTGTCGCGCTTTTATAGCTTTGGCTGACGCTCTCGCGGCCGGCATCCGACAAACCTTCGAGCAGATAGGCAAAAGGATTGTTTGGCGTACAGTTTTTGTTGGCGGCGGCGTAGATATTGAGCTGTTCTTCGGCGCGGGTAAGGGCGACATAAAGTAGGCGTAAATCTTCTGCCGTCTTTTCGTCGGCAAGATGGCTTAGTTCTGCTTCCGAGGTTTGCGATTTTGCCAGTAGCTCGGTTTCGTGGCTTTCAGTATGCAGGATTTTCCAGTTTTCTTTGGAATTGTCTTTGGTATCCCACGCGAAGGGGCAGTACACCAAAGGATATTGCAAACCTTTCGACGCGTGCATGGTAACGATTTTGACCAGTTTTTCGTCGCTTTCAAGACGGATGGTTTGCGCGTCTGATGGGAAATGGCCGCTGCGTGCACGGCTGATTTGTTCGTTCAGCCATTTATGCAGGGCGGCAGGGTTGCGGCTTTGACTGTCTTCTTCGGCCAAAAGCTCCAGAATTTGGTAGTAGTTGGTCAGGCTGCGCTCGTTGCCGCCTTTGAGCAGGCGTGTTTCGATGTCATGTAGGGCGGCAAACTGCTGCACGGCGGCAAAAATGCCGCCTTTCCGCCATTTTTCCATGGCTTGGGCAGATGACTCTAGCCATTTCAGCAGCTGGTGTTCGTTATGGTTGAGTTCGTAAATCTCTTTGGCGGTATAGCCGAATAAAACGCCGGTCAAGACAAAGCGCAGCCAGTCGGTTTGCCTTGGGTTGAGCCAAAAGCCGATCAGCGCGGACAGCGAATCTGCCTCGGCGGAATCGAAAACGGACTGGCGCGACAGCAACACGCTTTGGATACGGCGCTGTTTCAGTTTACCGGCAATCATCGCCGCTTCGTTGTTGGTGCGCACCAAAACCGCAATATCGCCGGACTCCAGCGCGCGGCCTTTGAAGTTCAGACGGCCTTCGGCTGCTTCATTGAGCGCAAAGGCAATTTCATCGGCGCAATATTCGGCGGCACGGCCACGCAAAATCTCTTTGTTGGTCTGATCGTCCGTGTTGAGCCAGCGTACTTGGATGGCGGGACGGTGTGGCGACAGCCGGCTTTCGGCGCGGCTGGCGGAGACATCGCTGTAATCGATATTTTCCAAGACGAAGGGGTGTTTTTTTTGTTTGAACAAGGCGCTGATGCCGTTAATCAGCTTGGCATGGCTGCGGTAGTTGACGGCGAGGGTGTAATGCCTGTCCGCATCTTGCGCAGCTTGCAGATAGGCGTAAATGTCCGCACCGCGAAAGCTGTAAATCGCCTGCTTGGGGTCGCCAACGAGAAACAGCGGGCAGCCTTGTTCGATAAAAATTTGGCGGAAAATTTCGTATTGCAGCGGGTCGGTATCTTGGAATTCGTCAATCAGCGCGATTTCCCAGTTTGCCGCCGCCGCTTTTGCCAACGCGTTGCCGTGTTCATTGGTGGTCAATGCCTGATGGACGTCCAGCAGCAAATCGTCAAACACGCGCTCGCGGCGTGATTTTTTTTGTTCGGCAATGGACTGATTGATGTGGGAAAGGAGGTCGAGTTGCAGGCGGATGAAGACCGCTTCTTCCGCGCTTTCCATTGCCTGCAAATCACGACCGAGATTGGCCAAGGCTTGCAGCTGAATAATTTCCGGCATATCGGCATCGGTTTTATATTCTTTTTTCAGTTTGCTGTTGAGCGTGTCGATACTGAAGAGGCTTAATTTTTCTAGCGTTTGTTTGCTCAGGCGGGGCAGACGGTTGGATTCGGCGTTTGTTTTTAAATCGGTAAAAACATTTTCAAAGGTTTTTCTTTTGTAGGTTTGGCCGTTAAGTTTGGGAAAAATTGCCCAAAATGCTTTTTCCAAGTCTTCCAACTGAGCGCAAACTTTTTGCCATGTTTCTTGAAGGTTGGCTTGGGCTTCTTTCAAATCGCCTTCAGACCGTCTGAATTTCAGATAGGGGCGGCCGGTATAGCTTTTGATTTCGGCAAGCATTTCTTCGGGCGTGCATTTCCGGTCAAAAACCAATTGTGCCAATGTGGCATCGGTTGCCACTTTCTGCCGCCAAAAGTCTTGTGCAGGAATCAGCAGCCTCTCGCGCGAGTCGTCCGACAGCTCGACATCCAAAGGTGCGCCGCACAAAAACGCGTAATCGCGCAAGACGCGCTGACAGAAGCCGTGGATGGTGTAAATAGAGGAGTTGTCAAACTGGCTCAGCGCGGCTTTGAGGCGGAGAATCAGGCGATGGCAGCTTTCTTGTCCGTCTTGCTCGCCTAAAGCCAAAGGAATCAAGCGATTGAGAAAGTCATCGGGGGATTTTTTCTCTTTTTCGTAATATTTGTTCAGGCCGTCTGAAATATGTTCCGGCTCGCCGCCCAAAGTTTGGATTTCGTTCAAAACCTGCAACACTTCGTCCAAACGTGCGCGCAAACGGGTTTTCAGTTCTGCCGTCGCCGCTTTGGTAAAGGTAACGACCAGAATTTTCTCGATGTCTTTTTTTTCTAAAACAATCAGTCGGGTAAAGAGCGCGGCAATGCCGTAGGTTTTAC
>NZ_JBQCWY010000169.1:0-5722 GCF_051956955.1 Neisseria sp. P0021.S005
CGCTGCCACCCATTCAAGGCCGTCTGAAAAACAAAGCTAAAACAAGTTCAGACGGCCTCAAACCAACAATATGAAAGAAAATGAAAATGGCTAATACTAATTTGTTTCAATCTATTAAAAACCGTTTGATTAAAACCGATACCTATAATGAAGCCGGCGGCATCGCCTACACGCTGACACCCAAACAACAGCTGGCACAGCTTGCCGCTACCGGTTGTCTGAACAATACCTTCTATGCTGATGCCCAAAGCCAGCTTGACCAAGTGTTGAAATTGGCAGAAAGCCTAGATGTCGAGTTTATCGCCAAAACTGCCGTATATGCCCGTCAAAAAGGTTTTATGAAAGATATGCCAGCGCTGTTGCTTGCCGTGTTGGCGCAAAAAGACGTGAACATGCTTGCCCGCGTATTCGACCAAGTGGCGGACAACGGTAAAATGTTGCGCAACTTCGCGCAAATCATCCGAAGCGGCGCGGTCGGCAGAAAATCCTTCGGCAACCGTCCGAAAAAACTGATGCAGACCTGGCTTTTGACCGCCACCGAAAAACAATTGTTGAACGCCGCTATCGGCAACGCCCCGTCGCTGGCGGACGTGGTCAAAATGGTGCATCCCAAACCGCGTGAAGCATGGCGTGCCGCCTGGTTTGCGTGGCTTATCGGCAAACCGTACGACCGCGAAGCATTGCCGCCCATTACCCGCGCCTTTGAAGACTACAAACAAAGCCGAGAAGGCGAATTGCCCAACGTTCCTTTCCAAATGCTCACTGCTTTAGACTTGAACAGCGGCGACTGGGCGCAAATCGCCCATAACGGCTCATGGCAGCAGGTTCGTCAAAACCTGAACACTTTCCTGCGCCACGAAGTGTTTGCTAAAAGCAAAAACATCAAAATGGTGGCAGAAAAACTGCGTGACGAAACCGCCATTGCCCGCGCCCGCGTCCTGCCTTATCAGTTGCTGACCGCGTATCAGGCAACATCTAATCAAATGCCGTCTGAAATCCGCGAAGCCCTGCAAGATGCGATGGAAACCGCCGTACAAAACGTACCGGTAATCCAAGGCAAAGTCGTGGTTTGCCCGGACGTCTCCGGCTCTATGCACAGTCCGGCTACCGGCTATCGCGGCAGTGCATCCACCAAAACCCGCTGTATCGACATCGCCGCGCTCGTGTCCGCCGCTATGTTGCGTACCAATCCGCAAGCCCGCGTGATACCGTTTGAGCAAATCACGGTAAACGTGAAGCTCAACCCGCGCGACAGCATCATGACCAACGCCGAAAAACTCGCCAATGTCGGCGGCGGCGGAACAGCATGCAGCGCACCGCTTGCCATGTTGAACCGTGAAAAAGCCGACGTGGATTTGGTTGTCATCGTATCAGACAACGAAAGTTGGGCAGATGACAGCCAACGATGGGGTGGCAAAACCAGTCTGATGAAAGAATGGAATATTCTGAAACAACGTTGTCCCGAAGCCAAACTCGTTTGTCTGGATATCCAGCCTTACACTACGGCTCAAGCACGAAACCGTCAGGATATCTTGAACATCGGCGGCTTCTCCGACCAGGTATTCTCCCTGATTGGTTCCTTTGCCGAACGAGGTATGGGTACAGATTTCTGGGTAGAAGAGATTGAGAAAACGCCGTTGGCAGCTGTGAACTGAAGCTAAGGTCGTCTGAAAAAAGTAGGAATATATTTCAGACGGCCTATTTATTCAGGGCAAGCTGAGAAAAAGAATAAGGAAACAAAATGCAAAAATTCATCTTAATCCGTGGACACCAAGGTTCGGGAAAATCGACTTTCGCCGAACAAAAAGCCGCCGAATTTAAAGCGAAGTACCGTGATGCCGAAATCGTCCATATTGAAAACGACTTATTCATGACCGACGAAAATGGCGTGTACCGTTGGTCGGGCGAGGCAGTGGATAAGGCGCAGAAACGCGGTAATGCCTTGATGACCGAAACCTTAAAAATCGGACGCCAAAATCCGAACCGCAATATTCTAATCATCCATTCCAACACCAACCAAAAGGCTTCGCGTTGCCGCCATTTGTTGGATTTGGCGAAAAAAAGCGCTTTTGATACAGAAATCTACCGTATGCACAATTTCTATCCCAACCTGCACGGCGTGAAAGAGCATGACGTGTTGGCGGCGTATATCAAGCTGAACCAAAACCGTGTGGCAAACGAAATCCACGTTGAAGCCGTACAGCCCGCCAGCGCGGAACAACTGGAAAAAATCAAGCAGATGCAGGCTTTCGAGCAACAAACCTTGTCGTTTGACGAAGCGCAGCAAACCTTCGTCACTGAAAATTATCTGCAACACGGCAGCCGCAACTTTACCGCCAAAGCATCCAAGCGTTACCCCGAATTGCGCGTGTTGAAATACGCCCGCAGCGTGTTCTACGACAACCGCTTCGACGATGCGCTGCTGGAAATGCGCGGCTTGATTATCGACGCGCACAACCGCATCATCGTGCGCCCGTTTAAAAAAGTGTTCAATTATTCGGAACGTATCGCCAAAGGCAGCCGTTACCCGATCCGCGTCGGCGACGAGCGATTGGTGGATGCGGTGGTAAAAGTGAACGGTTTCCTCGGCTGCTGCACTTTCGTCTCGCTTTCAGACGGCCACCCGTCCCACGGCGCGGCGTTTGACGGCAAAGTGCTGTATTCGACCACCGGTTCGCTCGACAGCGCGTTTGTGGACATGACCGCCGCACACTGCGCGCAATACGAAACCCTGTTCCGCGCTTATCCGAACCACACTTTTTTGTTTGAAATCACAGACGCGAAAGACGTACACATCATCCGCGAAGAATTGGGCGAGACCTTAATCGGCTGCATCGATGTGGCGACGGGCCGTCAGTTTAGCGAAGCCGAATTGGACGAAATCGGCAAACAATACGGTGTCCGCCGCCCCGAAACGTTAAAAAACATCACGTTCGGGGAGCTGAAAGGCCGTCTGAAAAACGTGGAACACGAAGGCTTTATGGTATTTGATGCACAAAACGGCGAAATGCTGTTCAAACTCAAATCGCCGTATTACCTGATTTCCAAGTTTCTGGGACGAAGCAATGAAGGCAACATCGGCCGCAAGCTCGACAAACGCCACGTCGATGAAGAGTTTTACCCCTTAATCGACCACATCCGCGAGCATCGCGAAGCGTTCAACGCCATACCGGAATTGGATAAGATTGCGTTTATCCAAGCATTCTTGCGGCAACTGTAAGGCCGTCTGAAAATATATGGAGCAACATGTATTTATTTTCCGCGCTCGTATGCTTCAATTTCGCCGACTTTAGGTGCATAGCCGCTGTTTGTGTCGTGACGCAAGTCCAACCAGATATCGACCAATGCCCAAGCGGCCGGAGCGGCAATCACGTTTTGCCCCATACATAAAACTTGCGCGTTATAGTTTTCCACCGAGCCGCGGACAGTAAGCAAATCATGCGCCGTTGCTGCCCGTATGCCGCGCACCTTATTGGCGGCGATTGCCGTGCCCACGCCGGTGCCGCAAATCAACAGCGCACGGTCGGCACGTCCTGCCGCGACTTCTTCGGCCGCGGCAAACGAGAGTTGCGGATAGGTTTCTTCTGGCGAGGATAAATCGACCAAGCTGCTGACGCGCGGGTCGTTTTGCAGATGCGCTTTGAGCGCGTCTTTCAATATTGCGCCGTTGGCCGGCGCGGCAATAACCAAACGCATAAAAACTCCTTGAAGCATATAATAATAAACATTCCTCAGCATACGCCCGCGCGTGATACGATTCAAGCTTGCAACGCAGAGAGCACGGCATGAGCAAAACCTACTTCACATCAGACCTACATTTCTCACATAAAAACATTGCCAAATTCTGCCCGCAATTTCGACCGTTTGATAACGTGGAGCAGATGGATGAATTTTTAATCCAAACGTGGAATGAAACCGTTACGCCTGAAGATACGGTGTACAACTTGGGCGATTTTTCCTTTGCCCAAGACCATAAGCAGATAGAGCGCGTTTTGTCGCGTTTGAACGGGCAGCATCACTTGATTTACGGCAATCATGATCATGTGATTCGGCAGCATGCCGATTTTTTCCGCAGCCAAACCAAGCATGACGGCCATCCGCTGCTGTCGTCCATACGGCCGTATTTGAAACTCAAATTGCCGGAAATTAAGAATACGCTGGTTCTCTTTCACTATCCGATACAGGAATGGGACGGCTGCTATCAGGGTTGGTATCACTTGTATGGCCATTTGCATGACAGGGTGGCGGAAATCAAAGGGCGTGCTTTAAATGTCGGATTCGATTTGCACGGCCGCTTTTTGACGGCAGAAGATGTCGATAAGTTTTTGTGTGATTTGCCTAAAATTTCGTATTTTGGCGAAGCAGGGTTGAAGGCCAAGTCGCCGGAAGAAGCAGCAGAGCTGGTGTCTCGGAAACTGGCGCAATTAAATCAGGTATAATTTCAGACGGCCTTTGCGGATTTACGGCAAAGGCCGTCTGAATATCAATTTCCCATTTTTGAGTGATACATGGAAAACCTTTTGGTTTACTTACTACAAAAAATCAGCCTCCCCAACCAAACCGGCAAGGACAAGTCATGAGCGGTAAGCCTTTGAAGTATCCCGTTTCCGCTTTGGTTGTCTTGCATGATGAAGACGGCAATATCCTGCTGATTGAACGCACGGCGCCGCAAGGTTTTTGGCAGTCGGTTACCGGCAGCTTGGAAGAAGGCGAGCGTATCGAAGAAACCGCATGGCGCGAAGTGTGGGAAGAAACCGGTATCCGCCTTGCAGACGGTCTGCTGGAAAACTGGCACGACAGCACCGTTTATGAAATCTATCATCACTGGCGCCATCGCTATCCCAAAGGTGTGTTTGAAAACCGCGAACACATCTTCTCCGCCCAAATTCCGCGTGATACGCCCATTGTCCTGCAACCGGACGAACACGTTGCCTACGGTTGGTTTGGTGCGGAAGAAGCGGCGGAAAAAGTGTTTTCGCCTTCCAATAAACGCGCAATTTTAGAATTGATTAAAAGGCTGAATGCCAAAAAGGCCGTCTGAATACGACAGTTTCACATTTTCAGACGGCCTTGGGTTTGCTATACTTTCGCCGTTTGACTCTCTTTAAAATCAAAGGAAACCATCATGGCAGACTTCAACAAAATCCTGACCCCGGGCGATGTGGATGGCGGCATCATCAACGTTGTCAACGAAATCCCAGCGGGCAGCAACCACAAAATCGAATGGAACCGCAAACTGGCCGCTTTCCAACTCGACCGCGTTGAACCGGCAATTTTCGCCAAGCCGACCAACTACGGCTTCATTCCGCAAACTTTGGACGAAGACGGCGACGAATTGGATGTATTGCTGGTGACCGAGCAGCCTTTGGCAACCGGTATTTTCCTGGAAGCACGCGTTATCGGCGTGATGAAATTCGTTGACGACGGCGAAGTGGACGACAAAATCGTCTGCGTTCCGGCCGACGACCGCAACAACGGCAACGCCTACAAAACTTTGGCCGATTTGCCGCAACAACTGATCAAACAAATCGAGTTCCACTTCAACCACTACAAAGACCTGAAAAAAGCAGGTACCACTAAAGTTGAATCTTGGGGTGATGTAGAAGAAGCGAAACAAGTCATCAAAGAATCCATCGAACGTTGGAACAAACAAGCCTAATCGGTTTGTCCCGTCCAATATAAAGGCCGTCTGAAAGCAAAGTTCAGACGGCCTTTTTATGTT
>NZ_JBQCWY010000170.1:0-5707 GCF_051956955.1 Neisseria sp. P0021.S005
CCGTTACCCTCTGCCCAATCGATACGCGCCTGATTGATACCAAACTGATGACCGGCAGCGAAATCGAATGGCTGAACCAATATCACGCCGAAGTGCGCCGCCGTCTCGAGCCTTTGACAGAAGGCGCGGCCAAAGCATGGCTGATTGAACGCACCGAACCTTTGGCGCGTTAACGTGAAAGGCCGTCTGAAACGGCGGATACAAAATTTCAGACGGCCTTATAACAACAATTATCTAAAAACTAAAAAACCTTACCCGACTCCGAATAAAAACAATAACCCGGTCGGAATAGAGAGAGAAACCGGCGCGGCGACGTTTCAGACGCCTGCTGCCATTCATCCGATTTCCGCTTCAGGTCAGCTTGTTTTCACGAGTCCGGTATGTTCAGACAGGACAGCCTGATTATGTTGAAATTCATCATCAAACGGATATGTGCTTCCATCCCGACCATGCTGGTGTTGATTACCGTATCGTTTTTCCTGATGCGGCTTGCACCGGGCAGCCCGTTCACAGGTGAACGCAATTTGCCGCCTGCGGTCATGGCCAACATCGAAGCCAAATACCACCTCAATGATCCGATGTACCTCCAATATTTCCACTACCTCAAGCAGTTGGCACAGGGAGATTTGGGGCCGTCGTTCAAATATAAAGATTTCAGCGTTAATGAGTTGCTTGCCCAATCTTTGCCGGTATCGGCAGAACTTGGCTTCTACGCCTTTTTGATTGCCGCCATCTTCGGTATGTTTATCGGCATCATCGCCGCCTTAAAACAAAACAGTTGGCTGGATTATTCGCTGATGAGCGGCGCGATGACCGGTATCGTCGTTCCCAGTTTTGTGATGGCGCCGGTATTGGTGCTGGTGTTTGCCGTCAGACTGCAATGGCTGCCTGCGGGCGGCTGGAACGATGGCGCACTGATGAACTTGATTTTGCCTGTCGTTACTTTGTCCATCGGTTATGTGTCCAGTATCGCGCGGATTACGCGCGGCGCGATGATCGAAGTATTGAACAGCCCCTTTATCCGCACGGCACGCGCCAAAGGCCTGCCCATGAGCCGCATCATCCTGCGCCATGCGCTGCGTCCCGCCATGCTGCCGATTGTTTCTTTCTTAGGTCCGGCATTCGTCGGCATCATTACCGGCTCCATTGTGATTGAAAACGTGTTCGGTATTCCCGGCGTCGGACAATTGTTTGTCAACGGCGCGCTCAACCGCGACTACGGCATGATTTTGGGTTTGACGATTTTGGTCGGCATCATGACCATTTTGTTCAACGCCATCCTCGATATTCTGTATGCCATTATTGACCCGAAAATCCGTTATTAATCCCATTTGCGCAAAGGCCGTCTGAAATGTTCAGACGGCCTGAAGAAAGAATAAAAAGCGAGAGAGAACATTATGTTATTTAAAAAGAAGCAGACTCAGGCCCTCGCAGAGGCAGCAGAATACGCCCAAGTACACGGCAAAAGCCTGTGGAGTGACGCATGGCGGCGTTTTAAACAAAACAAAGCGGCGGTGTACAGCATTATCATCCTGTTGCTGATCAGCATTTTTGTGATTGTGGCGCCATGGATTGTCCGCTACACCTACGACTTTACCGACTGGGACAATATGCAGATTCCGCCGTCCTTTTCTACCCATCACTATCTGGGTACGGACTTGCTCGGCCGCGATTTGTTGTCGCGTGCGGCAACCGGCGGACGTATTTCCTTGCTGGTCGGTGTGGCCGGCGCATTGGTGGCTGTTGTCATCGGTACGCTTTATGGTGCGATTGCCGGCTTTATCGGCGGTAAGCTCGATTCGCTGATGATGCGCTTTTTGGAAATTTTGAACGCGTTTCCGTTTATGTTTTTCGTGATTCTGCTGACCACGTTCTTTGGCCGCAACTTGCTTTTGATTTTTGCCGCCGTGGGTTTGGTGTCTTGGTTGGACGTGGCGCGTATCGTGCGCGGTCAAACCTTGAGCTTGAAGCATAAAGAGTTTGTCGAAGCGGCGCGTGTGAGCGGCGTGGCAAAACGTAAAATCGTGACGCGCCACATTATTCCGAATGTTTTGGGCGTGGTGATGGTGTATGCCTCTTTGCTGGTGCCGGGCATGATTATGTTTGAATCTTTCTTGAGCTTCTTGGGCTTGGGCGTGCAAGAGCCGATGACCAGTTGGGGTTCGATGTTGCAAGAAGGCGCGATTTCTATGGAAGCTGCACCATGGCAGCTGCTCGTGCCGAGTTTCTTCTTGGTAACCACTTTGTTCTGTTTCAACTTTATCGGCGACGGCCTGCGCGATGCGCTCGACCCGAAAGACCGCTAAACGACAACCAAAAGGATAATCAAAATGACAAAACAGTTACTGGTTGTAGAAAATCTGGACATCAATTTCGAATTGCATGAAAAGAACGTGCACGCCGTGCGTAATGTCAGCTTTAAAGTGGCAGAGGGCGAAACATTGGCTTTGGTCGGCGAGTCCGGCTCGGGCAAGTCCGTAACGTCTATGTCCGTTATGCGCCTGCTGCCTGAGAAATTTGCCCGCTATGGCAAAGATTCACGCATTACTTTTGACGGCATTTCCATTTTGGATGCCGATGAGAAAACCTTGCGTGATTTGCGCGGCAATCGCATCAGCGTGATTTTCCAAGAGCCGATGACCTCGCTCAATCCGTTTATGCGTATCGGTGCGCAACTGATTGAAGCGGCGCGTGTGCACAATAAAAAGCTTGGCAAAAAAGAAGCAGGGCAGAAAGCATTGGCATTGTTGCAGCGTGTGGGCATCAAAGAAGCCGAGCGCCGCATGAAGCAATATCCGCACGAGTTTTCCGGCGGTCAGCTGCAACGCATTATGATTGCCATGGCACTCATCAATGAACCTGACCTGCTGATTGCCGACGAACCGACCACGGCTTTGGATGTGACCATTCAAGCCGAGATTCTCGATTTGCTCCATGATTTGCAACAGCAAATGGGCATGGCGATTATCTTCATTACTCACGATTTGGGTTTGGCGGAACACTATTCCAAAACCGTCTGCGTCATGCGTAACGGCGAAATTGTCGAGCGCGGCAAAATCAAAGAAGTATTTGCCCATCCGAAACACGAATATACTGCCGAACTCATCAATGCCATTCCCAAAGGCATGAAAGAGCCGGAAGAAAACAACGCCGGTGTGTTAATCGATGCCGACAATGTCAATGTTTCTTTCGTATTGAAGCAAAACTTTTTCGGCAAACCGCTCAAAACCTTTGACGCCGTTAAAGGCATCAGCCTCAAAATTAAAGAAGGCGAAACATTGGGCGTTGTCGGCGAGTCCGGTTCCGGTAAATCCACGCTGGGCAAAGCCGTCATGCAGATGCTGCCTTATACCGGTCATATCTCCTTTGAAGGCAAAGACCTGAAAAACTATACCGCCGAAGAAGCACGCCGTCTGAAATCGCAACGGCAAATTGTGTTCCAAGATCCGTTCGGTTCGCTTTCTCCGCGTTTAACCGTTGGCGAAATTATTGGCGAAGGTTTGACGGTTCATCATCCCGAGATGACCAAAAAAGAACGTATCCAACGCGTTTTGGAAGTCATGAAGGAAGTGTCCCTGCCGCTTGATGCACTCAATCGTTATCCGCATGAATTTTCCGGCGGCCAGCGTCAGCGTATCGCTATTGCACGCGCCGTTATCCTGCGCCCGAAATTCATCCTTTTGGACGAGCCGACCTCTGCACTTGACCGCTCCGTACAATCCAAAGTGGTCGAACTTTTGCGCGACTTGCAGAAGAAATACGGCCTGACTTATATGTTCATCAGTCATGATTTGTCTGTCGTGCGTGCTGTCAGCGATAATGTGATTGTGATGAAGCAGGGCGAAATGGTTGAGTACGGTAGCGCGGATCAGATTTTCCACCATCCGCAAAACGACTACACCAAACGTTTGATTAACGCCGCATTTGATTTGTAGAAAAGGAAAAGGCCGTCTGAAAAGAAGTTTTCAGACGGCCTTTTTAAGCGGAGGCTTTTTCATCTAATTAAGGCTGCTATTGCCTATGCCTGTGCGGCATCCAATGCCTGCGCCAAGTCGGCAAGCAAATCGTCGATATGCTCGATACCCACGCTCAGGCGTACCATGTCGGGGCTGACGCCTGCTGCGGCGAGTTCTGCATCGTCAAGCTGACGGTGGGTCGTTGTGGCAGGATGGGTAGCCAGCGATTTGGCATCACCGATATTCACCAAACGCAGGAAGAGTTGCAGTGCGTCAATGAACTTCGCGCCGGCTTCACGACCGCCTTTAATACCGAAACTCAGCAAACCTGAGGCTTTTCCGCCGTAGTCGCGGTCAATCAAGGCTTTATACGGACTGTCGGGCAGGGCAGGATAGTTCACCCATTCAACCTGCGGATGTTTCTTTAAGAATTCGGCTACTTTTAGGGCATTTTCGCAATGACGTCCCATGCGCAGGGCAAGGGTTTCCAAACCTTGAAGCAGTAAAAATGCGCTGTGCGGAGACAGGGCGGCACCGGTATTACGCAATGGAACGACGCGGGCGCGGGCAATATAGGCTGCCGCACCAAAATGTTCGCAGTAGTTTACGCCGTGGTAAGACGGATCAGGCTGATTGAAGGTTTTTTCAAAACGTGGATTGCCTGCCCATTGGAATTTGCCGCCGTCGATAATGGCACCGCCAATCGTGGTGCCGTGGCCGCCGATGTATTTGGTCAGGGATTGGATAACGATGTCGGCGCCGTGCTCGATGGGGCGGAACAATGTGGGCGTAGCAACGGTGTTGTCTACCATCAGTGGCAGCCCTTGAGCGTGCGCGGCTTGTGCGAATGCTGGAATATCAACGACATTGATGGCGGGATTGCCGATAGATTCGCAATACACCAGTTTGGTGCGGCTGTCGGTATTGGCAGCAATTTCTTCGGGTTTGGCCGGATCGATAAAGCGTACTTCTATGCCTTGGCGCGGCAGGCTGTGGGCAAAGAAATTGTATGTGCCGCCGTAGAGGGTTTTGGTTGCAATGATGTTGTCGCCTGCTTCAACCAAGGTTTGAACGGCATAGGTAATTGCAGCCATACCGCTGGCGACAGCCAATGCGGCGATACCGCCTTCCAAACGGGCAACGCGTTCTTCCAAAACGGCAGTGGTCGGATTCATGATGCGGGTGTAGATATTGCCCGCTACATCAAGGTTGAACAAGTCTGCGCCGTGTTGCGTGTTGTCGAAAGTGTAGGAAGTGGTTTGGTAAATGGGGACAGCAGCAGATTTGGTAGTCGGTTCGGATTGATAGCCTGCATGCAGGGCAATGGTTTCCCGTTTCATTTAAATATCCTTGGAGCGATTAAATAATGATAAATAGAGGCCAGCAGATTCGGATTTGAAAGGCAAACTTTCCATAACGGAACCGGGATGCAGCAGTATGGCCTTTCCTACAAGAAAGATTACCAAACCACACGCAACTGACCCAAGAAGAACGATACCACATTTAAGACCTGTCCTGCCACCACACCATCATCGAATGACACCCCATCACGACACCGTTTGCCGCAACCTCCTCCAAGACAAAAGCAACGGCGGTACTTTGTGGCAACAGCTCGGAATATGCAGCAAACCCTACTGCAAACGATACGGCGGCATACGGACCTAAGGCCAAATGCACGATCGCGTCGGCATGGAAAACGTCCCTCCATGGTTGAGCAAAAATTCCGTATTGTTGATGGGTAGGCTAATACC
>NZ_JBQCWY010000171.1:0-5585 GCF_051956955.1 Neisseria sp. P0021.S005
GCGAAATCGGCTATCTGTTCGGCCAATACAAAAAAATCCGCAACGAATTTGCTTCCGTCCTGACCGGCAAAGGCCTCGAATGGGGCGGCAGCCTGATTCGCCCTGAAGCCACCGGCTACGGCTGCGTGTATTTTGCCCAAGCCATGTTGGAAACCCGCAACGACAGCATTGAAGGCAAACGCGTGTTGATTTCCGGCTCCGGTAACGTGGCGCAATACGCTGCCGAAAAAGCCATCCAACTGGGTGCAAAAGTATTGACCGTTTCCGACTCCAACGGCTTTGTCCTCTTCCCTGATAGCGGTATGACCGAAGCGCAACTGGCCGCTTTGATCGAGCTGAAAGAAGTACGCCGCGAACGCGTGGCCACTTACGCCAAAGAACAAGGCCTGCAATACTTTGAAAACCAAAAACCGTGGAACATTGCGGCCGAAGTTGCCCTGCCTTGCGCCACCCAAAACGAATTGGATGTAGACGCTGCCAAAATCCTGCTGGCAAACGGTTGCTATGTGGTTGCCGAAGGTGCGAACATGCCGTCAACTTTAGGCGCAGTCGAACAATTTATCAAAGCCGGCATCCTCTACGCTCCGGGCAAAGCCTCCAACGCCGGCGGCGTAGCAACTTCAGGTTTGGAAATGAGCCAAAACGCCATCCGCCTGTCTTGGACCCGTGAAGAAGTCGACCAACGCCTGTTCGACATCATGCACAACATCCACGAATCCTGCCTGAAATACGGCAAAGTCGGCGATAAAGTAAACTATGTCAACGGTGCGAACATTGCCGGTTTTGTCAAAGTAGCCGATGCTATGTTGGCACAAGGTTTCTAAACCTCTATCCAGCCAAACCAAAGGCCGTCTGTTTTCAGACGGCCTTTTTCTTTTCATGCAAATTTTATACGCCCAAATAACCTTCCCTGCTGGAAAGCCATCTTGCCAAATGCGCTTCGACGATTTCAGGGTTTTGTTCGATTAACATGGGCGCGATTTCGCGCGCTTGTTCCAAGAGGTGCAGGTCTTCTTCAAGATTGGCAAAACGCAGCATGGGGACGCCACTTTGGCGCGCGCCGAGAAATTCGCCGGGGCCGCGAATGTTGAGGTCTTGGTGGGCGATTTCGAAGCCGTCGGTGTGTTCGTAGATGACTTTCAGCCGCGCTTTAGCGAGTTCGCTCAAGGGTTCGGCAAACAGGAGGACGCACACGCTTTCTGCCGCGCCGCGCCCTACCCGCCCGCGTAATTGGTGCAGCTGCGCCAAGCCCATGCGTTCGGCGTGTTCGATCACCATCAGGGCGGCGTTGGGTACATCTACGCCGACTTCGATGACGGTGGTGGCGACCAAGACGTTCAGATGGCCTGCGGCAAACTGAGCCATGACTTCGGCTTTTTCGGCGGCCTTCATGCGCCCGTGTACCAAGCCGATGTTGAGTTCGGGCAAGGCTGCCTGAAGCTGGGCTAGGGTTTCGGTGGCGGTTTGCAGTTGCAGGGTTTCGCTTTCTTCAATCAGCGGGCAGACCCAGTATGCCTGCTGTCCTTTGCGGCAGATGTTGAGGACGAAGCCTTCGACTTCGGCGCGGCGGATGTTGTTGACTAGGCGGGTTTTAATCGGGGTGCGCCCGGGCGGCAATTCGTCGATGACGGACACGTCCAAGTCGGCGAAGAAACTCATGGCGAGCGTGCGCGGGATGGGCGTGGCGGACATCATCAGCTGGTGGACGTCGCGCCCTTTGCTTTTGAGGGCGAGACGTTGGGCAACGCCGAACCGGTGTTGTTCGTCCACAATCACCAAGCCCAGATTTTGGAACTCGACGTCGTCTGAAAACAGGGCGTGCGTGCCGACGGCGATTTTGACGGTGCCATCGGCGAGTTTGGCTTTGGCTTCATCTTTGGCTTTTTTGCGCTGGCTGCCGGAAAGCCAAACGACTTCAAGGCCTAACGGCTCAAGCCATTGTTTGAACTTGATAAAATGCTGTTCTGCAAGGATTTCAGTTGGTGCCATTACAGCCACCTGCGCGCCAGATTCAATGGCGGTCAAAGCAGACAAGGCGGCAACGATGGTTTTGCCACTGCCGACATCGCCTTGCAGCAGGCGGTGCATGGGGTGGGTTTGCGCCATATCGCGGCAGATTTCGGACACGACTCTTTCTTGGGCATCGGTCAGGGCAAACGGTAAGGCGTGGCGCAAGGCTTGAGTCAATATGCCGTCGCCGCCCAATGCCGTGGCTGAGCCGCTGACACGCTTCTGCCGCGCCAAGCGCATGGAAAGCTGTTGCGCCAAAAGTTCGTCGAATTTAAGCCGCTGCCATGCGGGTAGCGCGCCGTCGGAAAGCTGGTGGATGGTGAAACTCGGCGGCGGCGAATGCAAAAGGCGCAGGCTTTCGGCAAGGTGCGGTAGTTTCAGACGACTCAATAAGGCATCGGGCAGCGTGTCGTGTAGCGGCGTAACGTCCAACGCCGTCTGAATGATGCGACGCAAAGTGGGCTGGTTCAAACCATTTACGGTCGGATAAATCGGCGTGAGGCTTTCCGCCAAACCGCTGCTCTCGGCATCGCGGATTTTGGGATGAATCATCTCGTCGCCGTGAAACCCGTGTTTGATTTCGCCCACGGCTCGGATGCGTTTGCCGACCGCCATCTGTTTCTGGTTGCTGGCGTAAAAGTGGATGAAACGCAAAAAAAGGACGCTGCCGGAACCGTCGGCGATTTGGACAATCAGCTGCTTGCGCGGTTTGAACGTGACTTCCTGATGGATGACCTCGCCCTCAACCTGACACGGCACGCCGATCGGCGCATCCTTAATCGGCATGATGTGCGTCTCGTCCTCGTAACGCAGCGGCAGGTGCAACACCAAATCCCATGCGGTATGGAGGTTGAGTTTTTCGAGCTTCTTAGCAGAGACATCGGTAATTTTGAGCTGTTTTTGGGTTTCGGGCGTCATCTTAAAAGGCAGCTGATTGAAAGTTTGCTGTATTTTATCCGAAAACAAAAAGGCCGTCTGAACGCAATGTTTCAGACGGCCTTCAAAGCTGAATACTTGAAACGAATTAATATTTGAAAATACGCCGGCTATCGAATCAACTTCAGCCATTGTTAGGAAACAGCTTTCAAAAAAGAAGGATATTCAACCCATACTTTTATGAATTTAGCCAATAATGTTTACATACCCAATCATTATCCATTCTCTCTAGAAATGCCAATCCAATTTCAGTTTAACTGTCCGCGGTTCGCCATAGAAATTGTTTTGACCTCGCGTACGGTTGTAGTTATTTTCAAAATACGTCCTGTCAGCCAGGTTAGTTCCTATCAGGCTGATTCTGCCGTGTTTGTGAAAGTCATATTGAACAAAGCCATCTATAAGTCCGTAGCCTCCTTGGCGAATATTGTAAAGGCTACTTGTACGACTTTGTGCAGATATTCCGCCACCCAAGGTTAACTTAGTTTGAGGCAAGCGGTAGCTTGTACCGAGGCGGAACATATGTACCGGCGTGAAGTTACTGAAGTTATACGGGTCGGCAGTCGTATTTTTCTCCAACCGCTCCGCATTGACTTCTGCCGCATTTTTATACTTACTTTTGTTATATGTGTAGCCAACAAAAATACGCCAGTTTTCCGACAATTCGCCAGCCAATTCAAGTTCTGCACCGCTGCTCTTAACCTTACCCACAGGTTTAGCGATGGTTTGGAATGAGCCTCCGTTACTACTAGTATCAGGAACAAATCCGAAATCGACAACGGTACGGTTTTTCTGCTGTAAAACAAACAAGGCAAGCGAAGCATTCAGACGGCCTTGCAAGAACGACCCTTTCCAACCTATTTCATAGTTAGTCCCGATGAGTGGTGGAAGAACGGATTTGCTGGTTACATCAACGTTATCCTGTTGTTTAAAAATCTTAGTATAGCTGGCATACAAGCTTTGTTGCGGTGTCAGGTCGTAGGTAATGCCAGCATATGGCGTAAACCTATGGCTTTGCATTTTTGAGGTGTAATGCTCTTTGTCGATTTTGTTACTGCTCTCAGTTTGGAATGCCGTAGCAGGCTGGCCGTAGCGTACAGGCATTTCTTTGGCTTGTGTGGTTTCATAGCGCGTATAGTGCATACCACCCAAGAGATGCAGACGGTTGGTCGCATTAAAGCGCGTGCTGACAGTCAAAGAATGTGTTTTATTCGTGTTAAGGTATTTCGAATAATTGTATAACGCCGGAACATGATCATCTGCAACCTGAACAGTTTTCCACAGCGGTATTTTCAGATATTGGTTTGCCCATTTCAAATTTCCCTCTTCATCCCGCTCCTGTATTTTGTTTCCATTTGCATCCAATTCATAAACAGGATCTTGCACCATTACGCGCTCACCATTGTCGTTGACTGTCCAGACAGGCTTGCCCTCCGCATCCAAACGGGGAGTATATTTGGTAACATGCGCGCCACTGCATTCCGGCACATAGATTTTGTTATTACCTTTTTCGTTATAAATATGCCAATCTGGTTCGACAATGCCTTTTTCTAAAGGATTACGCTCCGGACCATCGGGATGAATGCCGCAACTGCCTGCACCTGCATAACCTTGAGGACGGACAAAATAACGGTTTTGATATATTTCCGTATAGGCAGAACGGATTTTTTCATTGTTATACGCATAGCCGACAAAGAAATCATGTTCACGCCCAAGCAGGCGGTAGTTACCTGTCAGATCCAGCTTAAAGCCCCATTGCACATCATGTTTGGTATAGTGCAACGGCATGAAGTTGTAACGGCGGTTGTATGTGTGGCGAAGATTGTATGCTGAGTCGTATAGACGGTTGGGAAACAGGCCTTCTGCATTGTTAATAATGCCTTGCTTTGCAAGCTCCTTATCAACAAACTCTTTTTTATCTACTTCTACACCCGGATCCTGCCAGTCGTTGCACAGGAAATCCAAACCAATGTCCTGCATACATTGATCAAAACCTGCCCGACGTGCTGCCGCTCTTTGGGAGCGATATTGTTCAAAAGCAGATGCATCGAAACGATGGGCAACATAATCTGCTTTTTTCTCTTCATATGTTTTAGTGACACCATCACGATATTCTTTTAATTTTGCCAACGCCTTGTCTTTAGGCTCAAAAGGAATAACCTCCCCCTTCTCGGTTAAGAAACCCGTTGCCTCAGATGCTGAAATACCTGCCGCGTGTTCGTTTTTCAGAAAAAATTGTCCGACTTTGGCATCTGAATCATTATGCGTATAAGAAATTTCTGCATTGAGTTGCCATCCATTGTCAAAGACATGTTTGAAACCGGAAAAAATATTGTATTTATCAGCATTCAGGCGTGACCATGAGGTTTCACCCAAATAAGTTTTACGTGGCAATTTCAAAGGATTGTTACAGGCAGGACTGGAGCTGAAGGCCGCAGTTTTTTGATCCTCACAAGGTAAAATCACGCCGGCAAAATCGGGAATGTCTTTATTTTTCTGATAAGTGCCGCCCAATGTCAGCATACTGTTATCACTCAAATCCGTATCGATCACGCCATAAACCATGTCTTTCTTGTTCCATACACCCTCTTTAAAAGAACGGTGGTCCTCATGAACACCAACCAGCCTACCGCGTACCGTAT
>NZ_JBQCWY010000172.1:0-5570 GCF_051956955.1 Neisseria sp. P0021.S005
CTATTATTAGGAATTATGTTAACTAATACCTAAGTATTATACATAAAGTCTAGTTAAATAGAAGCAGCGGGATTTTAATCTAAATCAATATTTTCAGATTTTGGGCGTATAGGTTGTTTATTAAGATTGGTCATACCAAAATATTGATTTGAAGACATTGGTGAGGTTAATCAATAAAAATGAATGTGTTTGAATTATAGTCAATTAAAATCAAAATAGGACAGTAACGCATCGTCAAATCGGGCGTAATCAGACAATACGGTTCGCAGATACCGCTTAATATTCGCCCACACCTTCTCAATCGGGTTGAGCTCAGGTGAATAAGGTGCAAGAGGCAATACCTTATGTCCCAATTTTTCCGCCATTTCCCGTAAGACACCCATACGGTGAAATCGCGCATTATCTAAAATAATCACCGATTTTTGAGTCAATGCGGGCCGTAGGCATTGCTGAAACCACGCTTCAAAAAAGACTCCGGTCATCGTATTTTGATAAACCATCGGAGCAATCAGCCGGTTGCCGACTTGTGCGGACACCAGAGATAAGCGTCGGTATCTTTTTCCACTTATCTGCGCTTTCACTATTTGCCCTTTCAGGCTGCGGGCATAGGGACGGAACAGGTAGCGGTCAAATCCTGTTTCATCCAAATAAACGCGTTGGTAGTCGGAAAATTCGGCCAGCTGTGTCAAATAATGCGTTACTTTGGCCGGATCTTGTTCTTTGTAAGTGGTGGTCTTTTTTTGCGCGTCATCCCCATCTGTTTGAGTGCATAGCAAACGGCGGCTGGCGTACAATCAAAATGTTTGGCGATTTTATGCAGATAGGCATCCTGGTGTTGCCCAACATATTGAGCCGGTTTTTGCCTATCCAATTTGACGGCATTTAGACCGGTAACTTGATGTTTTAGGCTGCCTGTTTGTTTTTTAAGGCGAATCCACAGGTAAAGCGTGTTTCTTGACAAGTTAAACGTTGCTGCGGTTTGGCTGATGTTTTTGCATTGTTCGTAATAGTTTAAAGCTTTGTTTCTTAAGTCCGCAGAGTATGCCATGGTTAAACCTTCAAAGTTGAGTATTGTACCATTTTGTTTTTAATTGACTATAACTTAAGCCATCTTCGATTCACGCATTCCCCTACTGTTTAAACGAAACGGAAATGACGGTAAACCCGATCACGCCCACAACGACAAAAAGGTCGTCTGAAACCCAAATTGGATTTCAGACGACCTTTTATTTCAAGCCGGTTGGCTTATTTGTTGAAGAAAACCAGCGTCCACGGCAAAACATAAGCTTGCAGCAGGGTCAGCAGGCCGACGAAGGTACAGAAAATCAAGCTGTGTTTCACGGTGAAGCGGAACAGGTTGGATTCTTTGCCTTCCAGACCGACTGCCGCGCAGGCGATGGCGATGGATTGCGGCGAAATCATTTTGCCGGTCACGCCGCCGGTGGTGTTGGCAGCGACGGTCAGCTCGGGTACGACGTTGATTTGATGCGCGGTGCTGGCTTGCAGCGAACCGAAGAGCGCGTTGGCGGAGGTGTCCGAACCGGTCAGGAATACGCCCAGCCAGCCGAGGAACGGCGAGAAGAACGGGAACACGGTGCCGGTGGCGGCGAGGACGAGTGCCAATGTGGACGACAGGCCTGAATAGTTTGCCACGAATGCAAAGCCAAGTACCAAGCCGATAGACAGGATGGACAGGCGCAGTTCTTTGAGCGTTTCAAAGAAAGTGCTGACGGCTTCGGAGGGTTTCATTTTCAGCAAAGCGGCGGAAACGATGGAAGCAAACAGGATTGCCGTACCGACTGCGCCGAGGAGGTCAATTTTGAACACGGCGGCGTATGGTGTCGGTTCGCTGACGATGGGCGCGGCTTTTTGTACCAAGTTGTGCAGCATCGGCCAGTCGAATTTGATGGTGGCAACGCCCAAAGCCTCTTTAACACCCTTAATCGTCCACACGCTGACGAAAACGGTCAGGATGGCGAAAGGCGACCAGGCTTTGATGATTTGCCCGGCAGTGTATTCGCCCGCTTTGCGTTCGGACGGTTTTTTCATGCCGTTGAAGGTGAAGATTTCTTTAGGCTGCCATTTTTTCAGGAAGGCAGACAGGCAGACCAGGCTGACCAATGCGGAGGTCACGTCGGGTAACTCGGGGCCGATGAAGTTGGCGGTAATGAACTGGGTAGTGGCGAAAGACACGCCTGCCACCAATACGGCAGGCCAAGTTTGGCGTATGCCGCGCATACCGTCCATCATGGCGACCAACCAGAAAGGAACGATAATCGACAGGATCGGCAGTTGGCGGCCGGCGACCTGACCGATGTGGTAAGGGTCGAGGTTGGACACTTGACCGGCAACCAAGATTGGAATACCCATCGCACCGAAAGCCACGGGTGCGGTATTGGCAATCAAACACAAACCGGCGGCGTAGAGCGGGTTAAAGCCTAAGCCCACCAACAACGAGGCGGTAATCGCCACCGGCGCGCCGAAGCCTGCCGCACCTTCGAGGAATGCGCCGAAGGAGAAGCCAACCAGCAACATTTGCAGGCGTTGGTCTTCGGTAATCGAAATCACGGAAGCGCGGATGATGTCGAACTGCCCTGTTTTCACAGTAATTTTATACAGGAACACAGCAGTAACGATAATCCATGCAATCGGCCACAAACCGTAGGCAAAGCCGTACAGCGCGGAAGAAACCGCCATGCCCGCAGGCATTCCGAAACCTAATACGGCAACGCCAAGTGCAATCAGCAGCGTATAAAGCCCCGCCTGATAACCCTTGAGCTTCAAGACGGTCAGTGCAACAAAGAAAAAGATAATGGGCAGGAGGGCGACGGCTGCCGTCAAATACAGGCTGCCGCCCACTGCGGTATAGTTTTGAATCCAAGTTTCCATTGGGAAAATCTCCGAATATTTTTCTAATATACTTTCCTAAATTGGTAAAACCAATTTTTTGAACGGAGGACACTTTACGAAACTTTAATATGGCAGTCAATTATTTTTTTAAGCAACCTTGCTACATAAGTGCAAAATTGTTATTTAATTTTAAATAAAACAAAACATTATATGAATTGTAAAAATGTAACCCGATATAGTTTTAAACCATATTCGGGTAGAACAAGCCATATTGACGGGATATGGCCGGTTAATTAGAATACCGCGACATTGGGCACACCAATTTGGTCATGCCAATTTTGACGCAGATTGCCATTTCAGACGACCTGCCGCATCACATTATCGGATTTGAGTCTTCTTCATAGGAAAATATGAAGAAAAAGAGGAATTACAATGACAAAACTGGTTCGGCCACAAAAAATCAGCGACCAAATATTGTCGATATTAGAAGAACGGATTGCGACTGGCGTTTACGAAAAAGGCGGCAAAATCCCGCCCGAACGTACCTTGGCGGAAGAATTCGGCGTATCGCGCCCCTCGGTCAGGGTCGCGCTGAACATCCTGATTGCGCGGCAGGTTTTGGAAGCGCGTCAGGGCGATGGCTATTACGTTTCCGTCAAACCGCAACAAGATTTCCTCCAAAGCTGGCAGGAATTGCTCGGCAAACATACCAACTGGGAAACCGACGTTTTCGATTTCAGCTGTCACGTTGAAGGCTGTATGGCGGCACTGGCCGCCGAAAGACGGACTGACGCCGACTTGAAACGGATTGACTTTTGGCGGCAGAAATTTGAAGCGGCCTGCGAAAGCGGAAATTTGGAGCATCAAGCCGAAGCAGACGTTAGCTTCCATCAAACCATTGCCGATGCCGCACACAATATCCTGTTCAGCCACCTTTCCAGCAGCCTGCTCAAAATGCTTTATCAGCAAACACGCAGCGGCATTATCTATATCCATCAAACCGAAGACCCGCGCCCGACGCTGATTGCCCAGCACAGTGCTATTTTTGAAGCCATTGTCCAGGCCAAACCAGCCGAGGCGGCGGAAGCGGCAAAACTGCATTTGAATTATGTCGCCCGCCGCATTTTGCAGGACAGGGAATATCAAAGCCACAGCGAGCATGCGGACGTATTGGCGCAAAATGATTTGAAACGGGTAGATTGGTAGCGTTTAAAAATAATCAGGCCGTCTGAATTTTTTCAGACGGCCTGATTTTGCAAATAAGGCTTTTTAGTGCCACAATCTTCCCCATTCTGTCTAAAAACAAAGGAAGCACCATGTACCGTCATGTCGAGTATTATCCGGGCGACCCGATTTTGAGTTTGGTTGAAACCTTCAAACGCGACGAGCGTTCTGAAAAAGTCAATTTGAGCATAGGCATTTATTTTGATGGCGAAGGCAAAATGCCGGTTTTGGAATCTGTCCTCCGGGCAGAAGCAGAGCATGCGGCCGTACCGCGCCCATCGCCTTATCTGCCGATGGAAGGTTTGGACACTTACCGAAGCGCGGTTCAGCGTTTGCTGTTTGGGCAGGATAATCCGGCGTTGGCAGAAGGGCGCGTTGCGACCATACAGACCTTGGGCGGCTCGGGGGCGTTGAAAGTCGGTGCCGACTTTTTGCACCGTTGGTTCCCTGAAGCGAAAGCCTATGTCAGCGACCCGACTTGGGACAACCATAAGGGTATTTTTGAAGGTGCCGGTTTTGAAGTGGGGACGTATCCTTATTACAACCCTGAAACCGTCGGCGTAAAATTTGAAGAAATGACTGCGTTTTTCAAGACCTTGCCGGAAAACAGCGTCTTGATTTTACATCCATGCTGTCAAAACCCGACCGGCGTCGATATGTCGCAAGCGCAATGGGATGAAGTGTTGGACATCGTTAAAACGCACAAGCTGATTCCGTTTATGGATATTGCCTATCAAGGTTTCGGCGAGGATTTGGACAACGATGCTTATGCGATTCGTAAAGCCGTCGAAATGGGCCTGCCTTTGTTTGTCAGCAACTCTTTTTCGAAAAACCTGTCGCTGTATGGCGAACGCGTCGGCGGTTTGAGTGTAGTGTGTCCCAATAAGGAAGAAGCAGAGCTGGTGTTCGGACAGTTGAAATTTACCGTCCGCCGAATTTATTCCAGTCCTGCCGCGCATGGCGCATACATTGCATCTGATGTGATGAATAGCGAGGAGCTACGCGCTTTATGGGAAAATGAGGTTTACGCCATGCGCGACCGCATCCGTGCCATGCGTCAGAAACTTTATGATGTTTTGACGGCCAAAATTCCCAATCGCGATTTCAGCTATTTCATCAAACAGCTCGGTATGTTCAGCTATACAGGCCTAACCGTAGAGCAGGTACACCGCCTGCGTGACGAGTTTGCCGTTTACCTGCTGGATTCAGGCAGGATGTGTGTGGCAGGATTGAATGCATCGAATATCGATTATGTGGCCGAAGCATTTGCCAAAGTGTTGCAATAGCCGTTCAATCTGAAATTGAATGTAGTTTTATTTGAAGTAAATCAAAAGGCCGTCTGAAAAATTTTCATCTTTCAGACGGCCTCTTTATAATTGGCGCACCCAACAGGGATCGAACCTGTGACCTCCAGCTTCGGAAACTGACACTCTTCCAACTGAGCTATGGGTGCGAAAGCCGTAAGGTTAACGCATATTGGCTTTATTGGCAAAGTT
>NZ_JBQCWY010000173.1:0-5533 GCF_051956955.1 Neisseria sp. P0021.S005
TGAGGATGTCAGACAAGCCGAACTCGGGGGTAAGGCCGAAGAGTCGGTCGAGGTAGCCTTTGCGCATATCGGTATCGATAAGCAGAACGCGTTTGCCTGACTGCGCCATTACGGTGGCGAGGTTGGCAGAGATAAAGGATTTGCCTGCTTCAGGCGCGGCACCGGTAATCATGAGGACGTTGTTAGGCGCGTCCAGCATGGAGAAGTAGATATTGGTGCGCAGGGCGCGGATGGCTTCGACTGCCGTGTCGGCGCGGTCTTCGCTGGCCAGCAGATAGTTGGAACGGCCGCCGGTTTTTTTGAATTTGTTTTTGAAGAAGTCGCGTTTTTGCTGGGTTTTGGAGTGCGGAACAAGAGCGACGACTTCCAAATTGAGGTTTTCGATTTCTTCGGATGAAGTAATGCCGTTTTTCATGCGGTTGCGAATCATCAGCCACAAAGCGGTCAATGAGCCTGCGGCAAGTGCGCTCAGGAGCGTGATGACGGCTTTGCGCGGGGCAACGGGGTTTTCAGGGACATAGGCATAATCGACGATGCGAACATTACCTTGTGCACTGGCTTTCATGATGTTGAGTTCTTGTTGTTTGCTCAACAGTTGGACGTAGGTTGCTTGGTTGGTTTCTACGTCGCGGGTCAGGCGGATAACTTCTTGTTGGGTGTTCGGCAACTCGGCAATTTGTTGGTTGATTTTGTTTTTAGCGCGTTCGAGGACGGCAAGTTTGTCCAATACGGCTTTATAGGAAGGGTGTTCCGGCGTGTACAGCTCGGCCAAACCTGCTTCTTCGGTTTTGAGCAGGGTAATTTGGGTTTCGATGCCGGTCAGGCTTTCCAATGCGCCTTTGGACTCGAGCGGAATGTCGAGAGAGCCTGATTGTTGGCGGTAGGCATTGAGTTTGTTTTCAGCGTCTTGCAAGGTTTCTTTCAAGCGTGGCAATTCTTCGCTGATGAAGGCCAAACCGCTGGATGCGACTTGGACGTCGCGTTCGCGGTTTTGCGCAACGTAGTTGTCGGCAATGCTGTTGAGGATGACGCTGGTACGTTTAGGGTCGGTGCCGGTAAAGGTAAGGTTAATGATGGGGCTGGTTTTACCTTTGCTGATAACAGCCAGTTTGTTTTGGATGTTTTCGATGGCGCTGATGCGGGAGAACTTGGTTAACGCAAATTCTTGACCCGGATTAGCCAGGATTTGATCGATTTTGAGGGTGGTTTGATTGTTGATTTTCAGAGGCACGCCGACCTTGCCTTCGACAACGCGTTTGTCAGGCAGGGTAAGGGTATAGGCTTTGTTGCTCTTGGCGGTCAGTGTGAAGGTTTTGTTGAACCATTCGTCTTGTACGGAAAAGCTGCCGACGGTCAGTTTGGGATCGGGGTCGCCACTGATGTTGTGCATCAGGCTGCCGATAACGGGTGTGTATTTGGCTTTGACTTCTTGGTCAAGCTGAAGGTCGTCAACGGTTTTACCCAGCACCAAGCGTGATTGAACCAACTCGACTTCTGCTTCAGACGGCGTGGTTTGGTTGTTGAAGATGCTGTTGATTTCGGTCAGGATTTGGTTTTGTCGCGTTTCAATTTCCAGCATGGCATCGGCACGGTATTGCGGAGTGGATGCCAGGCTGAAGGCTGCGCCAAGAATGCCGCCTGCAAGCAGGGCGGCGAGGATTTTGTATTTATTTGTCCAAATTACTCGCAGCTGTTGGCCGAAGTCGATTTCGTCGTTGTCTGCGCTGTAAGGTGTGTAGGTCGTTTTTTTCATTGCTTGCTTTCTTGTTCATGCCGGTTTTATACCGGTTGAGTTTTTCCGTTTAGTTTGGTTTTCCAAGTGTCTGCGGCAGCATTGAGCTGTTCAAAAACGGCTTCAAACATTTCACTGCTTTGTTTGTATGGGTCAGGTACGGTTTTCTTCGGCAACCATTGGGCAAACAGCATGGTTTTGCTGCGTGCCGGCGGATGGATGTCGGCCACCATGTCAATTTGACAGGGCTCCATGACGAGAATCAAATCGGCCTGTTCGCACATTTGGGCAGTCAGTTGGCGTGCCGTATGGCCTGCAACGATAACGCCGTGTTTGAGTGCGGTTTTGATGGCTTGGAAATCGGCATCCTTACCTGCCAGTGCTTTTATGCCAGCGCTGCTGATGCGGTGGCCGGGTAGTTTTTTCTGCATAATCCGCTCTGCGGTGGGGGAGCGGCAGATGTTGCCTAGGCAGACGATGAGTATGTTGTGGTACATGATATTGTTTCGGTTTATGGTCTGAAAAAAGCGTGAGTCAGACTATAAGGTACTGCTTTTCCGTTTGTGCGGTGTGTACGGCTTTTATATGCCGTTTATGTAATTTGGTTGGATTGTGCGTGATTTTGTATCCTGCTGTCAAACAGGGTCTGACAGCAGGAACCACTGCTTATTTAAACGTATTGTCGAGGGTATTGACGTTGCTGATGGAGTTGGTAATTTGTGACATTACGCGGTTCCAACGGGTAACTGGGGCGGCGGTAACGTAAACGGTGTCTTCGGAGCGCAATTTGAATTCGCTGCCCAGTGCGTAAGAAGTCGCATCTTTTAGGTTGAGCTGGTAGATGTGGATAGGTCTGGCCGCATCTTCAGGTGCGCGGCGGATCACGAATACGCCGGTTGCATCCGCATAGGCTTGGTTCATGCCGCCCACTTCGCCGAGCGCTTGGGTCAGGTTGAGGCCGTGATTGCCGATCGGCAGGGTGGCTTGTTTGCCGACTTCACCCATGATGTAGATTTTGTTGTTGCTGCTGTTAGGAACATAAACGATGTCACCATGGCTGAGGAGGTGGTTTTGCGACATATCACCGTATTGCAACATGTCTTGTAGGGAAATGGTGCGGTCGACGCCGTTGTGCGTCCATTTGATGTGTTGGGTGTCGGCACTTTGGGTGACGCCGCCTGCTTGGTTGATGGCATCCAAAATGGTCATCGGGATATTGGTAATCGGCAGCTGACCTGCTTGGCTGATGGCACCGGATACTGAAATGCGTTGCGAACGGAATTCGGTAACGTTGATGGCTACTTGAGGATTTTTGATGTAGCGTTTCAGAAGGTTGGTCAGGGTATTTTGCAATTCGTCCAAAGTTTTGCCTTTGGCTTGAATTTTGCCTGCTAACGGGTAAGTAATATAACCGCCCTCATCTACCCAGGCACCGCGGCTGACTTGGTTGGTTTGCGGGTTGCTTTGCTGGGTAGGGGAGTTGAGGTCGGAGTGCGCCCAAACCATGATATTGAGGACGTCGCCGCTGCCGATGCGGTAGCGGTAAGCGCTTTTGCTTTGCTCCAAACCTTGGTTGTTTTGGGAAAGTACAGGCGGCTTGCGCATTTTTTCAATCAGGTTGGGCGTAATGGGGTAAACGGCAACGCGGCTGTCGAGGTTGGTATCGGTTGCGGTGTCGGTATCGGTGTAAACAATGGTTTTGGTTCTGGTTTTGATGGTTGAACCAGGAATGACTGTCGTGCTGTTACAGGCAGTCAGTGCAAATAGAATAAGCAGGGAGAGCGTTTTTTTCATGTAGTAGTCCTTGCAGGATGGTGTCCGGGCCGTCTGAAAATGTTCAGACGGCCTTGTTGTTTTGTTGCCAAACCAAGTCGCAGATACCGTCTTTGGGTACAAAGCCTGTTGGTGCGCGCAACAGAAGCTGGCGCAGGCTGTTTTGGTCGCTTTGGAGACAAGCGGTTTCGAGTTCCGACAGTATGTCAGATAATTGCGTCCATGGAAGCATTACTTCACTGGCGGTCATAATACGGGGATGAGTGGTTTTTTGCACCTCATCACCGATGAGCAGTTCTTCATAAAGTTTCTCGCCCGGGCGCAGGCCGGTAATCTTGATTTCGATGTCGCCGTGCGGGTGTTGCTCGTCTTTGACTTTGAGTCCGCTGAGGACAATCATTTGACGGGCAAGGTCGATGATTTTGACGGATTCGCCCATGTCGAGGACGAATACGTCGCCGCCTTTACCCATTGCGCCGGCTTGGATAACCAGTTGCGCCGCTTCGGGAATGGTCATGAAGTAGCGGGTAATGTCTTGGTGGGTCAGGGTAATCGGGCCGCCTTCGGCAATTTGTTTTTCAAATACCGGGACAACGGAGCCGGACGAACCCAATACATTGCCGAAACGCACCATGCAGAAGCGTGTTTTTTGTTCCGGCTCGGCGGCAAGGGCTTGCAGGCAGAGTTCGGCCATGCGTTTGCTGGCGCCCATGGTGTTGGTCGGACGGACGGCTTTGTCGGTGGAAATCAAAACAAAGGTGGAAACGCCTGCATCTACGGCAGCCTGCGCACAGCAGAGTGTGCCGAACACGTTGTTTTGAATGCCTTCGATGGTGTTGAACTCTACCATTGGAACGTGTTTGTAGGCTGCGGCATGATAAACGGTGTCGACGTGATAGGCCTTCATGATGCTGCTAAGGCGTTCTTTGTTTTGAACCGAACCCAAAAGCGGTACGACTTCAACTTGGCTGCCTTGCGCGGCTTGGGTTTCGCGCAACTCTTTGTCTATGCTGTACAGGGCGAATTCGGACAATTCAAACAACAGCAGTTTGGTCGGCCGGCAATTGAGAATTTGACGGCAAAGTTCGGAGCCGATAGAGCCGCCTGCGCCGGTTACCATCACGACTTTGTCGCTGATGTCGGCGCGCATCAATTCAGGGCGAGGTGCCACAGGGGCACGGCCGAGCAAATCGACCACAGAGATTTTTTTCAATGAGCTGACGTTGATTTTGCCGTCCACCAAATCCTTCATGCCCGGAATGGTCAGGACTTCGCATTTGTATGCTTCGAGGCGGCGGATGATGTCTTTGCGTTCTTCAGGCGTAGAACTTGGAATCGCCAGCAGAATTTTGCGGACGCCGTAACGGCTGATCAGCATCGGGATTTCGTTGGGGTTGTAGACGGCAAGGTCATAGATGACGGTACGTTGGATTTTCGGGTTGTCATCGACAAAGGCAATGGCCGAATATTCGTTAACCTGTTTGATGGCTTCCAACAACTGGCGGCCTGATTGGCCTGCGCCGTAGATGATGACAGGGGTCATCTGTTTGCGGTGATGGTCGGTCAGAATCGCACGCAGGATCATGCGCGAGCTGGTTACGCCGACCACCAGAACTAAGAAATAGACGATGGGCAGGGCAAGGTGTAGTTTTTGTTCAAAAATCAGGGTGGTCAGGCAGAACAAGACCGCTGAAATAATGCTGCCGAATGCGGCGGCAGTCAGGACGCGGATGCTGACGAAGCGCGTGACGGCGCGATAGAGGCCGATACGGATGAAAAGGATGATGGTCAGCACAGCGGTGCTGCCGAAAGCCAGCCAGTTGGCGATACTCAACCATTCGTCGGAATATTGCACTTTGAGGCTTTGGGCAAACCAAAACGCCACGAATATCATCAAGATGTCGTGGATGACGAAGAAGGTTTTTTTAAGGTTGCGCGGCAGAGCCAGCAGGGTTTCCAAGTTCATTTTATATTTCTTGTGTCTGAGTGTTGTAATGTGGCTTGGTACGGATTGTTTGAAGCAGGCTG
>NZ_JBQCWY010000174.1:0-5513 GCF_051956955.1 Neisseria sp. P0021.S005
AGGCGTATAGTTCGGTTCTTCGCTGCTGACGCGGTGAAGAAAACGAAGCAGACAGTATAACACAGTTAGTTAGAATTTTCGATAATTTTAGTTGACATTTGCTAAATGTACTGTATAATTCGATTCGCTCTTTAAAAAACAGATTACCGATAAGTGTGAGTGCATTAGGCCTCACACTGTTTGAAAGACAGACAAGATGATGTTTTAGACATTGTCCTGTCGGTTTCTTTGAAGCAGACCAGAAGTTATAAGTTAGAGATTGAACATAAGAGTTTGATCCTGGCTCAGATTGAACGCTGGCGGCATGCTTTACACATGCAAGTCGGACGGCAGCACAGAGAAGCTTGCTTCTTGGGTGGCGAGTGGCGAACGGGTGAGTAATATATCGGAACGTACCGAGTAATGGGGGATAACTAATCGAAAGATTAGCTAATACCGCATATTCTCTGAGGAGGAAAGCAGGGGACCTTCGGGCCTTGCGTTATTCGAGCGGCCGATATCTGATTAGCTAGTTGGTGGGGTAAAGGCCTACCAAGGCGACGATCAGTAGCGGGTCTGAGAGGATGATCCGCCACACTGGGACTGAGACACGGCCCAGACTCCTACGGGAGGCAGCAGTGGGGAATTTTGGACAATGGGCGCAAGCCTGATCCAGCCATGCCGCGTGTCTGAAGAAGGCCTTCGGGTTGTAAAGGACTTTTGTCAGGGAAGAAAAGGCTGTTGCTAATACCGACAGCTGATGACGGTACCTGAAGAATAAGCACCGGCTAACTACGTGCCAGCAGCCGCGGTAATACGTAGGGTGCGAGCGTTAATCGGAATTACTGGGCGTAAAGCGAGCGCAGACGGTTACTTAAGCAGGATGTGAAATCCCCGGGCTCAACCTGGGAACTGCGTTCTGAACTGGGTGACTAGAGTGTGTCAGAGGGAGGTAGAATTCCACGTGTAGCAGTGAAATGCGTAGAGATGTGGAGGAATACCGATGGCGAAGGCAGCCTCCTGGGATAACACTGACGTTCATGCTCGAAAGCGTGGGTAGCAAACAGGATTAGATACCCTGGTAGTCCACGCCCTAAACGATGTCAATTAGCTGTTGGGCAACTTGATTGCTTAGTAGCGTAGCTAACGCGTGAAATTGACCGCCTGGGGAGTACGGTCGCAAGATTAAAACTCAAAGGAATTGACGGGGACCCGCACAAGCGGTGGATGATGTGGATTAATTCGATGCAACGCGAAGAACCTTACCTGGTCTTGACATGTACGGAATCCTCCAGAGACGGAGGAGTGCCTTCGGGAACCGTAACACAGGTGCTGCATGGCTGTCGTCAGCTCGTGTCGTGAGATGTTGGGTTAAGTCCCGCAACGAGCGCAACCCTTGTCATTAGTTGCCATCATTAAGTTGGGCACTCTAATGAGACTGCCGGTGACAAGCCGGAGGAAGGTGGGGATGACGTCAAGTCCTCATGGCCCTTATGACCAGGGCTTCACACGTCATACAATGGTCGGTACAGAGGGTAGCCAAGCCGCGAGGCGGAGCCAATCTCACAAAACCGATCGTAGTCCGGATTGCACTCTGCAACTCGAGTGCATGAAGTCGGAATCGCTAGTAATCGCAGGTCAGCATACTGCGGTGAATACGTTCCCGGGTCTTGTACACACCGCCCGTCACACCATGGGAGTGGGGGATACCAGAAGTAGGTAGGGTAACCGCAAGGAGCCCGCTTACCACGGTATGCTTCATGACTGGGGTGAAGTCGTAACAAGGTAGCCGTAGGGGAACCTGCGGCTGGATCACCTCCTTTCTAGAGAAAGAAGAGGTCTGATGCATTCACACTTATCGGTAAACTGTAAAAGATGCGGAAGAGAAAAGCTTGAGTGAAGACAAGATTCGCTTAAGAAGAGAATCCGGGTTTGTAGCTCAGCTGGTTAGAGCACACGCTTGATAAGCGTGGGGTCGGAGGTTCAAGTCCTCCCAGACCCACCAAGAACGGGGGCATAGCTCAGTTGGTAGAGCACCTGCTTTGCAAGCAGGGGGTCATCGGTTCGATCCCGTTTGCCTCCACCAAGTACTTTACAAATCAAAGGAAGCCTGCTATACTTAGCAGCTTATTTTGATTTGCGAAGTGAAATATTGACGCATCGATCTTTAACAAATTGGAAAGCCGAAATCAACAAACAAAGACAATGCGTTTGTTTTGATTTTTTATTCTTTGCAAAGGATAAAAAATCTCTCGCAAGAGAAAAGAAAACAAACACAGTATTTGGGTGATGATTGTATCGACTTAATCCTGAAACACAAAAGGCAGGATTAAGACACAACAAGCAGTAAGCTTTATCAAAGTAGGAATTTCAAGTTTGCTTCCCTAGTCAACGGGTAGGCAAACGAAGTCAAAGAGGTTCTTGAAATGATAGAGTCAAGTGAATAAGTGCATCAGGTGGATGCCTTGGCGATGATAGGCGACGAAGGACGTGTAAGCCTGCGAAAAGCGCGGGGGAGCTGGCAATAAAGCTATGATCCCGCGGTGTCCGAATGGGGAAACCCACCTCTTAGGAGGTATCCTTATCTGAATACATAGGATAAGCGAAGCGAACCCGGAGAACTGAACCATCTAAGTACCCGGAGGAAAAGAAATCAACCGAGATTCCGCAAGTAGTGGCGAGCGAACGCGGAGGAGCCTGTACGTGATAACTGTCGAGATAGAAGAACAAGCTGGGAAGCTTGACCATAGTGGGTGATAGTCCCGTATTCGAAATCTCAACAGTGGTACTAAGCGTACGAAAAGTAGGGCGGGACACGTGAAATCCTGTCTGAATATGGGGGGACCATCCTCCAAGGCTAAATACTCATCATCGACCGATAGTGAACCAGTACCGTGAGGGAAAGGCGAAAAGAACCCCGGGAGGGGAGTGAAATAGAACCTGAAACCTGATGCATACAAACAGTGGGAGCACCCTTGTGGTGTGACTGCGTACCTTTTGTATAATGGGTCAACGACTTACATTCAGTAGCGAGCTTAACCGAATAGGGGAGGCGTAGGGAAACCGAGTCTTAATAGGGCGAACAGTTGCTGGGTGTAGACCCGAAACCGAGTGATCTATCCATGGCCAGGTTGAAGGTGCCGTAACAGGTACTGGAGGACCGAACCCACGCATGTTGCAAAATGCGGGGATGAGCTGTGGATAGGGGTGAAAGGCTAAACAAACTCGGAGATAGCTGGTTCTCCCCGAAAACTATTTAGGTAGTGCCTCGAGCAAGACACTGATGGGGGTAAAGCACTGTTATGGCTAGGGGGTTATTGCAACTTACCAACCCATGGCAAACTAAGAATACCATCAAGTGGTTCCTCGGGAGACAGACAGCGGGTGCTAACGTCCGTTGTCAAGAGGGAAACAACCCAGACCGCCAGCTAAGGTCCCAAATGATAGATTAAGTGGTAAACGAAGTGGGAAGGCCCAGACAGCCAGGATGTTGGCTTAGAAGCAGCCATCATTTAAAGAAAGCGTAATAGCTCACTGGTCGAGTCGTCCTGCGCGGAAGATGTAACGGGGCTCAAATCTATAACCGAAGCTGCGGATGCCAGTTTACTGGCATGGTAGGGGAGCGTTCTGTAGGCCAATGAAGGTGCATTGTAAAGTGTGCTGGAGGTATCAGAAGTGCGAATGTTGACATGAGTAGCGATAAAGCGGGTGAAAAGCCCGCTCGCCGAAAGCCCAAGGTTTCCTACGCAACGTTCATCGGCGTAGGGTGAGTCGGCCCCTAAGGCGAGGCAGAAATGCGTAGTCGATGGGAAACAGGTTAATATTCCTGTACTTGATTCAAATGCGATGTGGGGACGGAGAAGGTTAGGTTAGCAAGCTGTTGGAATAGCTTGTTTAAGCCGGTAGGTGGAAGACTTAGGCAAATCCGGGTCTTCTTAACACCGAGAAGTGACGACGAGTGTCTACGGACATGAAGTAACCGATACCACGCTTCCAGGAAAAGCCACTAAGCTTCAGTTTGAATCGAACCGTACCGCAAACCGACACAGGTGGGCAGGATGAGAATTCTAAGGCGCTTGAGAGAACTCGGGAGAAGGAACTCGGCAAATTGATACCGTAACTTCGGGAGAAGGTATGCCCTCTAAGGTTAAGGACTTGCTCCGTAAGCCCTGGAGGGTCGCAGAGAATAGGTGGCTGCGACTGTTTATTAAAAACACAGCACTCTGCTAACACGAAAGTGGACGTATAGGGTGTGACGCCTGCCCGGTGCTGGAAGGTTAATTGAAGATGTGCAAGCATCGGATCGAAGCCCCAGTAAACGGCGGCCGTAACTATAACGGTCCTAAGGTAGCGAAATTCCTTGTCGGGTAAGTTCCGACCCGCACGAATGGCGTAACGATGGCCACACTGTCTCCTCCCGAGACTCAGCGAAGTTGAAGTGGTTGTGAAGATGCAATCTACCCGCTGCTAGACGGAAAGACCCCGTGAACCTTTACTGTAGCTTTGCATTGGACTTTGAAGTCACTTGTGTAGGATAGGTGGGAGGCTTTGAAGCAGAGACGCCAGTCTCTGTGGAGCCGTCCTTGAAATACCACCCTGGTGTCTTTGAGGTTCTAACCCAGACCCGTAATCCGGGTCGGGGACCGTGCATGGTAGGCAGTTTGACTGGGGCGGTCTCCTCCCAAAGAGTAACGGAGGAGTTCGAAGGTTACCTAGGTCCGGTCGGAAATCGGACTGATAGTGCAATGGCAAAAGGTAGCTTAACTGCGAGACCGACAAGTCGAGCAGGTGCGAAAGCAGGACATAGTGATCCGGTGGTTCTGTATGGAAGGGCCATCGCTCAACGGATAAAAGGTACTCCGGGGATAACAGGCTGATTCCGCCCAAGAGTTCATATCGACGGCGGAGTTTGGCACCTCGATGTCGGCTCATCACATCCTGGGGCTGTAGTCGGTCCCAAGGGTATGGCTGTTCGCCATTTAAAGTGGTACGTGAGCTGGGTTTAAAACGTCGTGAGACAGTTTGGTCCCTATCTGCAGTGGGCGTTGGAAGTTTGACGGGGGCTGCTCCTAGTACGAGAGGACCGGAGTGGACGAACCTCTGGTGTACCGGTTGTAACGCCAGTTGCATAGCCGGGTAGCTAAGTTCGGAAGAGATAAGCGCTGAAAGCATCTAAGCGCGAAACTCGCCTGAAGATGAGACTTCCCTTGTGGTTTAACCACACTAAAGAGTCGTTCGAGACCAGGACGTTGATAGGTGGGGTGTGGAAGCGCGGTAACGCGTGAAGCTAACCCATACTAATTGCTCGTGAGGCTTGACTCTATCATTTGAAGAACTTCAAGAGATAAAAGCTTACTGACTGATTCAGTCATCACCAAATATATTGATTAAGGCTTTACCGATTTGTAACAGTTTAAGTTTGGCGGCCATAGCGAGTTGGTCCCACGCCTTCCCATCCCGAACAGGACCGTGAAACGACTCAGCGCCGATGATAGTGTGGTTCTTCCATGTGAAAGTAGGTCACCGCCAAACAC
>NZ_JBQCWY010000175.1:0-5513 GCF_051956955.1 Neisseria sp. P0021.S005
ACATCGTCGCGTTCGCGGCGGACGAGGATTTCGGGCGAAGAGCCGACAATATGGAAATCGCCGAAATCGTAGTAGAACATATACGGCGATGGGTTCAGCGTACGCAGGGCGCGGTAGAGGGCAAGCGGATTGTCGGTAAATTCCATGCTCATGCGTTGGCTGGGGACAACCTGCATGCAGTCGCCTGCAAAGATGTAGTCTTTGATTTTATTGACGCAGGCTTTGAAAGGTTCTTCTCCAAATTCGCTGACTGCTTGCGTCTGCTTGCTGCCGAGGGAAAGCGGGATGGCACAACTTTGGCGTAACTGGGTACGGATGTCTTCAAGACGTTCGCGTGCGCGTTCGTAGCCGTTGGCTTGAGACGGATCGGCATAAACAATCAGGTAGATTTTGCCGCTTAGGTTATCCACTACGGCAAGCTCTTGCGAGAGCATCAGGAGGATGTCGGGCGTACCGAGTGGATCGGCTTTGGCCGTATGTTTCAGGCGGTGCGCAAAATGTTCGAAATTGTAGATGGTTTCATAACCAAAGTAGCCGACCAGGCCGCCGGTAAAGCGCGGCAGGCTTGGGATTTCGGGCGTTTTGAAGCGGTTGTGGAAAGCTTCGATAAAGGGCAGGGGATTGCCGTCATGTTGTTCGATGATTTCGCCGTTTTGATATACATCGACATGTTTGCCGCTGGTTTTGAGATAGTGGCTGCAAGGCAGGCCGATGAAGGAATAGCGGCCAAAGCGTTCGCCACCGACAACGGATTCGAGCAGGTAGGTGAAAGGCTTGTTGGCAAGTTTGAGATAGATTGAGAGCGGTGTATCCAAATCGGCAAGCAGCTCTTGAACGAGTGGAATGCGGTTGTAACCTTGTGCGGCTTGGGCTTGGTATTCTTGTTTGCTGATCATCTTGATAAGTCTTTCAGACGGCCTGTTTTAGGGTGTTAAATCGTGTGAAGAGTATAGCATTTTATTAGGATTGTTGACAGTCTGAGCGCTATGTCAGATATGGAAAACGCCGTCTGAAAAAGACGGCGTAAGGTATCAGGCGAGGGTATCGGAAATTTTGTTTTTCCGGCTTCGTTTCCACTTGAAGACATAAGCGGCTACAACGGGAATCAGGGAGATAATGGATTTGAATGTCCAGCCTGAATACCATGTGCCTTCGGGAACGTCGCTTGCAAGCCAAGTGAAGTACGGCCACCAGCAGGCAACCAGGCTGCCGAGGAACAGCGGCCAAATATGACGGCTTAGGTTGCGTTGCCACAAGAGGAAGCATGCAATCGCCCAAATAAAGGTCAATACGGTAATCAGGAGGATGGTGTAGGCATCTGAAATCAGGATGGCGGCGAAGTAGTAGCTGAGTGCGACCCATAATAGGGCAAGTACCAAGACGATGATTTCTTCCGGGCGTTTAAACATATTTTCTCTCTTTTGTAAGACTGGCAATACGTTAATACTATACCCTAAACAAGAAGCGATGATAAGAGTCTTTCAGACGGTCTTGTAATCGGGTTTGCTATAATGTGCGCAATCAATTTTTTGGAAAGGACAAACCATGACGGCAAACTTTCAAGAAACGCTGAAGGCTTTGGGCAAACAGGTGAAAAAGGAAGCCGCGGAGCGGGAAGCCGAAGCGAAGGCTAAAAAGCTGGTAGAGGATGTAGATTTCAGCAAGGCGGTTGGCAAGGTTACGCCGTTGAAAAATGCCGGCAACTATTATGAACAGCCTCGTGATAAATCACCTATCAAGCCGCGACCTAAAGAAATGGCGACTTTGGAGCAGGAAGATTATTTTTATGTAGGCAGCGGCGGCTGGGAAGAACCGCCGGCTTCGTTCAGTAAAAACGGGCAGGGTAAAAATGATTTGATGCGTTTGCGAAACGGCCATTATCCCGTGGTGGCGGATGTAGATTTGCACGGCTATACGCAGGAAGAAGCGCAGCAGGTATTGAACGAATTTATTGAGTTTACGAAAAAACGCGGTGTTTGCGGCGAGATTGTCCACGGCAGCGGCTTGGGTTCTGCAGGCTATAAACCGGTTTTGAAAAATATGACGCGTCGCTGGTTGATGCAGCATCCTGATGTATTGGCTTATGTCGAGCCTCGACAAGGCAATGATGGCGCAGTCAGGATCTTGTTGAAACGCCAACGCCGAGACGATGATTGGAAACAGTAAAATATAAAAAGCAGTGTCGATAAAATGACACTGCTTTTTTATGGTTGTCAGACTAAGAAGATTTCTTTTTGGAAACCGATTCGCAACCTTTTCCATTGGTCATTGTGGTTTTGAAATCTTTGGCAGAATCCATATCAGTGCATTTGTAAGCATTGCCCAAACTATCCATCCAAACGGAAAGGGTGTAGCCAGTTTTTGTGGGAATGGCTTTCAAACGATAGGCTCGGCTTTTATTGGTATCAATCATTTCGGCAGAGTATTGGTATTTGTCTGCCAAATCTTTATGGCCTTTATATGAGGAAATAAAGTCATCCAACTTGGTTTTAATCTCATCAGTTTTCCACTTTGGATTTTTAACCATCTGGGTTTTAAAAGCAGAATTGATGGCAACTAACTCGGCATGCGCTTGTGATTGGTAGCCGCGTTCAATGTAGCGGTTGTAAGAGGGAATGGCAATGATGCTCAGAATGGCTAAGATGGCGACGGCAATCATCATCTCAACCAGCGTAAAGCCTAGTTGTTGGGTAGAGGTAGTATTCATTTTATTATTCGCTGGCAACGTAAGACTGAAGGACGACTTGGGTATTGGCATTCTTACCCCATGCTTTGGCAGTAACGCGGTAGGTAATTCGACCCTCGGTAGTTTTGCCTAAATATTCGATGATGTAGCGTGGATTGTTTGCGATGCCGCTTTTTTTATCTAAAGGATATTCCGTACCATTGGTGTCAATACACAGGCTTTTGTCGCATTTACGCTTCCAAGCATCTACGGTTGGGCTACCTTCTTCAGTAAAATCGCCATTGGATTTGACATTTGGTGTGGAACATAAACCTTTTTCACATTTTGCGGTAAAAGTAGTCTTTTTCCCTTCAATATCAAAAATTTGATTTTCACCTTCACGCAATGCCGCTTCGGCCAAAGTGGTTGTCAGTTTGCGGTCGGCATCGTTGGCGCTGATACGCTGTTCAGTATTGTAGGACTGGGTAGCTGTGACCACGAGCAGGGCGATGACGACCATCATCATTAAAACGATAAACAAAGCATAGCCCTGCTGCCGGTCAGGTTTGATTAGAGTGATCGGTCGGCGCATACGTTTCCTCCGCGGATAGTGGCATTAATATTATAGATATCGACTTTATTGTCTTGTTCTTTTGATGGGTCAATACTGCCGTTATTCAGTACGATTTGGATAGAAGCCGGAGACTTAGCCTCAGCTGAGATATCCAATGCGTTTTTGTAATCAAATGATTCTGTATTTACTCCGCTGGCAGATGCATTTTCAGAATTAGGACATTCTGCATAGATATAGTGGATATCCATGGTTGTAATGCCTTTAATCAACAGCTGCGGATTACTCCATGAGCCATCATTTGATAATTGGAAACGGAACAAACCGCTCTCTTCGCCAAGTTTGCCGACAGCGTAGGCAATTATTTCATGTTTCATGATGGCGATACTGCCGTCTTGATCAGAGTTGGTAATTTTTAAAGCCGATTTTGCCGCAGCCAAATCTTTAATTTCTGTGTGAGGTTTGGCAATACCGTAGCAGCTGCTGGCAATGGCAGTTTTTTCAGTTGAGTCTGCTTTGTCGATACCGTATTGGAACAGCAGGGCTTTGCCGGTTTGAGCAAAGCCGGTATAGCTTAATTTATTGATTTCTTTAACAGGTAACAGCTTATTAACACCGGCTGTTTTCAAGGCATATTCATCTGAGCTTTTGTCTTCTATTACTGCAGAGGCGGGAGAATTCGACATATTGAAGCAACCGAAATTGCCTGCCATACGCGCATCGCGGACGATCATATTGGCGGTGTTGCGCAAATCTTGCTGGATACCGATGCGGGAGTTGGCAGATTTGTTTAATCCGCGTGCAGTGAAGTAGGTGGAGCTGACAGCCATTAAGACGATCATACTGAGCAGACTGGCAACCAGAAATTCAAGGATGCTGAAACCGCGCATCGCGGTTTTATTGGGAATATGGTTGAGTAAGCGTTTATTGTTCATTGTTAGTCTCTTACGCGTGATTGGTAGGTATAGACAACGTGATGCCCCGATTTATTGAGATTTTTTGCGCTATTTTCTTCTTCGACATCTTGCAACCATAAAACTTTCACGATGGTCGTGTCGCCTTTGCCATCGCATTTTGCGTTAAACCCATTTTCGTAAGTCGGCTCTGCACCGGAAGAATCTTTACAGATGGTCGAGAAGACTTGGGCTTCGGGAAGGGCTTTGGCTAAGTCGGCCTTAAACTGGGCAATTTGCGCCTGCGCAAGTTGCGCTTTGGTCATTTTGGCTTCAAATTTTGCAGTTTGTTTAGAGTCTGATTTGAGGTAGGCATCGTAGGATTTTTTATAACGAGTAGTTTTTTCGCCTGCAGTATCGGTTTCTTCAGAGAGCGTCGGATTAATGAGCATGCCTTCAATCAAATTTTGCGTAATTTGGGCGACTGTGGTTTGATTTTCAGACTCACGCACGTTGGATACGGTACGTAATTGAACAGCCAGAAGGGCCAGTACGCCGATAGCAAGGACAAACATGGCAATCAAAACTTCAATCAGGGTCATGCCTGATTGAAGTTTTGGGGTAAAGCTTGATGAGCTCGTTTTCAGACGGCCTTTAAATGATCTGAGATGAGTAGGATTAGTAATGTTCATAAGATACCGTTGTTATTCTTTGGAAGTGTATTCACACATTTTGCGCTCATCGTTTTTAGCACAGATTTCGACATGCCCATTGCCATTGATTAAAAGTACGGTAGCACGGGCTTTCTTGGTTTCAGCATCGGTGGCGGATTTATCCGTCAGGCTGATTTTGATGTGGCCGTCTGAAAATTGATAATTCTTTCCATCGATTGAATGGCCAAATGTACCATTGGGAAGAAATCTCCACCAGACTTCTTTTGGAGCTGAAGCAGAGAGGGCAGAACGGTCATTGCCGATAGGGATATAGTTAAAGCTGTATTCCACTTTGTCAGTATCTCCATTAAGGATAATGGAGCGGATGGATAAATCGACAGTATCGTTTTGATAGCGTAAGTCTTCGTTTTTATCGGCGTAGGCCAACATACCATTACCGGCATATTTGGAATCGCAACCATTATTGGGCGAGCCATCGGATTTGATTTTGACCGGGCAGATGTAAACGGGAAGATTGAGACGGACGGCCTCATTTCGCGCGAAGCGCAGCAGATTGGCAATTTGCTCTGCTTGCGATGCTGCACGTCTGGAGGCAATCCATTGATTCATATTGGGAAGTGCGATGACGGCCATTACTGCTGCAATAGTAATGACGATCAGCAACTCAATTAGGGTGAAGCCTTTTTGTGTCTGATACATGAGTGATTTTT
>NZ_JBQCWY010000176.1:0-5506 GCF_051956955.1 Neisseria sp. P0021.S005
GCCCTATCGAGCGCAATCCGGAACGCAAATACATTACTTTGGACAACGTACAAGGCAACATTACCTTTGAAAATGTATCGTTCAAATATCAAGCCGACAACAACAGCGCCGTCGAAGATTTGCGCCTGACCATCAAACCGGGTGAAAAAGTCGGTATTTTGGGCCGTATCGGCAGCGGTAAAAGCACCATGCTCAAACTGGCCAGCGGTCTGTACGACACTGAAAAAGGCAACGTTACCCTTGACGGCGTCGATATGCGCCAGCTTGACCCCAACTTCCTGCGCGATCAAGTCCTGCTGTTGAGCCAATCGCCACGCCTGTTCCTCGGCACATTGCGTGAAAATATGGACTTGGCGCGTACCGGCAGCTACTCTACCGACCAAGACTTACTGACTGCGCTCAACCGCTTCGGCCTCGACAAAATCATCCGCAACCATCCACGTGGTTTGGATATGCCTCTGGGTGAAGACGGCTTAGGCTTGTCCGGCGGTCAAAAACAAATCATCGCCCTGGCACGCATGACCTTGCGCAACCCGAAAGTCGTCTTGCTGGACGAGCCGACCACCAGCCTGGACCAGGCTACCGAACGCATGGCGCTCAATGCTATTGCCCAATGGGGTCGCAACCGCACCATGCTTTTGGTGACCCACCGTCCGCAAGTGCTGCAAATCGTCAACCGCATCATTGTGATGGATAATGGTAAAGTCGTGATGGACGGCCCGCGTGACCTCGTATTGCAAAAACTCATGCAAAACGAACAGGCCAAAGCAGCCAACGCCAAACAACAGCAACAAGCTGCTGCTGCCTCTCAATCAGCAGCACGATAAAGCAAAAGGCCGTCTGAAACCTACTTGCCCTTTCAAACAGCCTGCCCTAATGGTTAAAATCCACCAAACACAATAAAGACACACGATTATGAGCCGCGAAAACAACGTCAAATCCAAAGATCTCGACCTTATCAACGACCTCAACGCCGCCCTGCAAAAAGAAAAACACAGTGGCCAGTTTATTGTCATCATCCTGTTTTTTATTCTGATGATTGTCTTCGTTATTTGGGCTTACAACAGCCCTGTCGAAGAAGTTACCCGTGGCAACGGCAATATCATTCCCAGCAGCCGTGAGCAAGTAATCCAAAGCCTGGATCCCGGCATCGTAACCGAAATCATGGTTAAAGAAGGAGATATGGTCGAGAAAGATCAGATTCTGATGAAACTCGACGACACACGCAGCTCCGCCGTTTTGCGCGAAAGCGAAGCCAAAGTCGCAAACCTCGAAGCCACTATTGCCCGCCTTAAAGCTGAAGCCTACGGAACCAAGCTCTCCTTCCCTGACAGCGTGGGTCCCGAGCTTCGCCGTCGCGAAATCGCCGCCTACAAAGCACGCCGCCAAGTCATGGTGGATGCCATCAACGGCCTATCCCAAAGCAAGGCCGCACTTGATCGAGAGATTGCCATTACTGCTCCTCTTGTTTCCGAAGGTTATGTTTCCGAAGTCGAACTTTTAAGAATGCGCCGCGATTCCGCAGACTTGGCCACCCAAATCTCTGAACGCCGCAACCGCTACAAAGCCGATGCCAACAACGAACTCTTGCAAGCCGAATCCGAACTGGCGCAATCCAAAGAAAACGTTGCCATGCGTGCCGACCCGGTTGAACGCTCGCAAATCCGCGCCCCTATGCGCGGCATCGTCAAAGGCATAAAAGTCACCACCATCGGCGGCGTTGTGAACGCAGGCGAAGACATCATGCAAATCGTCCCGGTTGATGACAAACTGCTGGTCGAAGCCTATATCCGTCCGCAAGACATCGCCTTTATCCGCGCAGGCCAACCTGCATTGGTTAAAGTCAGCGCATACGACTACTCCATCTACGGCGGTTTAGAAGGCAAAGTTACCCTCGTCGGCGCCGATACCGTCAGCAACTCTATGCAAAACCGTGCCAACGACTTAAAACTTGACCCGAACCAAGTTTATTACCGCGTTCTCGTCCAAACCGAAAACAACTCCCTGAAAGACAAAAACGGCAAACCGATGCCGATTATTCCGGGTATGGTTGCAACGGTAGACATCAAAACCGGTGAAAAAACCATCTTCCAATACCTGATCAAACCGATTACGCGTATGAAACAAGCGTTGAGCGAACGCTAATCGATAAACTGATAAAAGGCCGTCTGAAAGTTTTCAGACGGCCTTTGGTTTATGTTTTCACTATGCCTGTTTATCCGACAGGCAAATTACTTCTCCTTAAACGTCGCTCCGACAAACGTCCTTTTCGGATTGCCGCGCTCAACTTGATAGAGTTGCGTGTGCTGCTCCTGCGCAAAATTTCCTGCCTGTCCGGCATGATGCTCTGCCAGCTTTTGCGCCAATAACATTACCGCCAATTTTTTATTGGCATGCTGGCTGCGTTCGCTCTCGACCCACACGGAAATGCCGCTTTCTTTATGGGTAGCGCGGACGGCGCTTTCGATTTTATTGACGTGTTGCCCGCCTTTACCGCCCGAACGGCAGGTTTGAAACTCGATTCCGTTTTCAGACGGCATTTCATACGTCTGCGGCATATCGGGCAAACGAAAAACGCCTATATACCAATTTTTGCGCGGATGTTTCGGGCGGACGGGGCTGGGGCATATCCATTGGAGCGTCCCCTGCCAAGTTTGCGCCAAACTTTCGGCTTTTTGCCCTGCCAATTTGAGCGTCGCCGACAAAATGCCGTACTTATCGGCGGTTTCGTTAACGAGTTCGGCATCAATGCCTTTTGATTGGGCTTCGGCAAGCAGCTTGCCCAAGACGAAACGGGCAAATATTCGGCACTCTGCCGGCCCTTGCGCGGTGGAAATTTGCAGATGAACCGCTGGTGTATTCTGTTTCATCTTTACGCTCCACACTCGCCGCCGGTTTTATAAGTCAAAACAGGTTTAAACCGCGCGACCAATTCAATCAAACCTGCGTTTTTCATGGCGGCAATAACGCTGTCGATGCTTTTATAAGCCTGCGGCGCTTCTTCAAAAATCAAGGCCTTATCCTGACAAACGACTACGCTGCCGAATTCGGTCTGGCGCAGGCTGTCGGCAGTGTATTTGTGCGACAACCTGCCTTTGCATTCGCCGCGCTGCCATTTCCGACCTGCGCCGTGAGCCAAGGTATTCAACGAAATTTGACAATCTTCGGCAGGTTGGACCAGATAGCTGTAATCGCCGCGCGAGCCGGGTATCATGACCAAGCCTTTATCGGTGGGCGTTGCGCCTTTTCGGTGCAGCCAACCGATTGTGCCGTCAATCTCGGTTTGTTCCAAAAAATTATGGTGGACATCGAGCAGGCATGTTCCTTCTGCGCGCCAACGGTCAAGCATTCTGGCCACAATCAAACGGCGGTTAAGGCTGGCAAATTCAAGGGCTGTTTGGTGTTCGGCAAGATAGGCCGCCGCCGCTTCGCCCTCTTCCGCCAAACCTTGATGCCCGAAGGCGGCAATATGGTATTGCAAAATCTGCTGGCCCAATCCGCGCGAACCGCTATGCACCAACAGTTGCAGATGGTTTTCATCAAAATCGGGCGGAAGCAAATCGGTGCGATAAACGGTGTCAACGGTTTGCAACTCGGCAAAATGGTTGCCGCCGCCAATCGTACCTACAGCAAGGCCGTCTGAAAATTGGTGCATATCGACAGCGTCACCTAATAAATCGACCTGTTCGTCTTTATCTAGCGGCGTATCGATATTGCCAAGCTGTTTGGCGAGTTTGGCAGGTTTGAGTTTGGCCGCGCGTAAATCGGTCTGCCAAAACGCCATGCCGCAACCGATGTCGTTTCCAATCAGGGCAGGATAAAAATGACGGTCGCTGAAAAATGCCGCGCCAACCGGATAACCGCGCCCTGCGTGTAAATCCGGCATTCCGGCAACGCGCAACATATGCGGTAATCGGGCGGTGGTTTCAAGCTGTGCGACAGCGTTGCCTTCAATCCATGTATTTGAATCGGCAATAATTTGAATATGATGGGAATAATTGCCCATGTGTTTATGCTTTCTTTTAAACGGATAGAAACCGTCAACAGATGACAATAGGTATCTACCGTCTGCTAAATGTTCAGACGGCCTGGTTTCTAGCCGATAATCGTAGGGAAAGCAGCCCGAAGCGGGCGACATGGAATGCGAAAAGCGTTATCCGAAAGTCAGACCTACGCTTGGGCTGCAAAGAATGTGATTGAGCGGATTGAAGTATTGCGTGTCATGGCTTGCTCCTTTCTTTGCATGAAAATATTAAAAACGTTCGGATTATAGAAGGTTCATTTCCAATCATGCAAACTTACTGACATCAATCTGCCAATGATGTTGCATAAATGGCAACTATTGAGAACATAATTTAGGCCGTCTGAAAACTTTTCAGACGGCCTTTGATACCCAATAATCCTTACAAAACAACGGTCGGATAAGAGCCGACAACTTTCACGAAGGAAGCGCGTTCACCCAAAAGCTGCAAGGCTTTTTGGACATTTTCATCGCCTTGATGGCCTTCGATATCAATGAAGAACAGATATTCCCACAAAACCGATTTGCTTGGGCGGCTTTCAAATTTGGTCATGGAAATGCCCAACTTGGTGAAGGGTTGCAACAAGGAGGTAACGGCACCGGCACGGTTGGGTGCGGATACGACCAAAGAGGTTTTATCGTTGCCGCTGCGGCCGGTTTCTTGATGACCCATCACCAAGAAGCGCGTGGTGTTGTTCGGTTCGTCTTCGATACACTCGGCGGCAAAGCTCAACTGATAAATTTCCGCGGCAATACGTCCGGCTATCGCGGCCACATTCGGACTGTCAGATTCGGCAACCAGACGCGCTGCTTCGGCATTGCTGGCTACGGCGATACGCTCGGCATTAGGCAGATTGCGGCCGAGCCAGTCGTTGCATTGTGCCAAGGCTTGGGCATGGGCGAAAACTTTGGTAATGCCGCCGATTTCGTGGCTGTCTTTACGCAACAAGTTGTGATGAATACGGACAACCACTTCGCCGCAGGCTTTCAACGCAGTTACGGCCAGCAAGTCCAAAGTGCGCCCCACCGAGCCTTCGGTCGAATTTTCTACCGGCGCCACCAAATAATCGGCTTGACGCGTTTCAACTTGTTTGAAGCAGTTGTCGATGGTGGTACACGCCATGGTGTGTGCGGCGTGGCCGAAATGTTTGATGGCGGCTTGCTGGGTAAATGTTCCCTTCGGGCCCAAATAGGCAATCGTCAGCGGACGCTCCACTGCCAAACATTCGCTCATAATCTCGCGAAACAGCCGGGTGACCGATTCATCAGGCAAAGGACCGCGGTTCAAATCCTGAATCCGGCGCAAAACGGCCACTTCCCGTTCAGGACGGTACACCGCGCCTGTCCCTTTCAATTCGCCGATAGCATGCGCATGACCGGCGCGCTCGTTGAGCAAACGGAGGATTTCCGCATCGATGCTGTCGATGGCATTGCGGTGCGGCAATAATTGTTCGTCTATGGATAAAGGCATAAGCTGTCTCGCAA
>NZ_JBQCWY010000177.1:0-5477 GCF_051956955.1 Neisseria sp. P0021.S005
ATTTTGCGTTCTACGCGTTGGGCTCAAGATGAATTTTAATTTTTAAACATAAGAAAAGGCCGTCTGAAAATCTGTTTTCAGACGGCCTTTTTATAGACGGCTATTTCTCGTTTTTGCGATACCATTCGATGAAGGCATCGGGTTTGACAAAGCCTAATAAGGCTTCGCTATGACTGCCGTCGGCGCGGACAACAAACACGCCCGGAGGACCGAAGAGGCCGTATTCTTTCAGTAAGGCCTGATGGTCGGGAGTGTTGGCAGTTACGTCGATTTGGAAGAAGCGCTGCATATCGACCGCTTCGTGTACCTGCGGTTGGTTGAGCGTGTAGGCGGCCATTTCTTTGCAGGATACGCACCAGTCGGCGTAGAAATCAATCAGCACGGGCTTGCTTGGATCGGCTTTCAAGGCGGCATCCATAGCGGCTTTGAGTTCGCTGACATCGGTAAACATCTTGCCGTGGTCGGTTTCTTGTCCGGCTTCGGATGGCGGAACCAGCGTTAAGAAGTGGTGGAGGGCGGTGGTTTGTTTATTGAGGCTTTGCCAGCCAAACCATGAGCCGCCAATCAGCAGTAAAAAGCCCAATACGGCGGCAACCGTTTTCAGACGGCCTTTTTGTTTGCCGGATTTCGCTAAAAGCATAAGGGCGGGAACAATCATCAGCAAGGTGTAGAGGCTGACTACTGCGAAATAAGGCAGATGCGGTGTAGCAAGGTATACGGCAACAGCCAGCAAGATGAAGCCGAATGCGTATTTGATGCCGTTCATCCAGTCGCCTGCTTTAGGCAGGATATGGCCGCCGAATGTACCGATGATGATGAGCGGCACGCCGGTGCCGAGTGCCAAGACATAAAGCGCAAGACCGCCCAATACGGCATCGCCGGTCTGGCCGATATAGCCCAAAGCAAATGCCAGCGGAGGCGCAACGCAAGGGCCGACAATCAGGGCGGACAAAATACCCATGATGAAGACGGAAATGATTTTGCCGCCGGAGAGTTTGTTGCTTTGGTTTTGGAAATAGGATTGGACGGAGTTGGGCAGTTGGATATTGAAGAGGCCGAACATGGACATAGCCAGTACCACCATCAGCGCGGCGGCGGCAAGTACGACCCAAGGCTGTTGCAGCCATACGGTCAACAGCGCACCGGTCAAACCGGCAATCACGCCGACCAAGGTATAGGTCAATGCCAAGCCTTGTACATATACCATAGACAAGGTAAACGCGCGGCCTTTGCCGGCTTTTTTATCGCCCACGACAATACTGGAAACAATCGGCAGGAGCGGATACATACAGGCGGTAAAGCTTAAGCCTAAACCTGCGACAAAAAACGCCAACAGGTTGGCGTTTAAAGTATCCCAAGAGAGCTTGAAGCGGCTGCTGTCGGGATTGTTTGTACTGGGTTGCGTTGGCATTTGGCCGTCTGAAGAGGCGGACGGTTGTAAAAAGCGGTCTTTGGCAGAAACCGGCTCATCGCTTTGCGGCTGATAAACCCCGTTGCCTTTTACGTCAAACTCGGTGTCCACAGGCGGATAACATACACCGGCTTCGGCACAGCCTTGATAAGTCAGCGTCAGTTTGTATTGCGGTGCGGCTTGTTTGTAAGGCAGGTCAACCTGTGCGGTATGGTGGTAAACCGTTTGTTTGCCGAAGAATTCGTCTTCTTTTTCTTCGCCTTTGCTGAATTTGGGTTCGCCTAGGATTTTGTCAGGATTGGTCGCTGCAACGATTTTGGACTGGTACATATAGTAGCCGTCGGCGATTTTGAACTGCACGCTGATGCCTTGGTCGGTTACATTGACTTGAGGTACAAAGGCTTGCTCTGGAGGCAGTAAATCATTGGCATCTACTGCGAATGCGAAGCTGCTCAAGCCTAAAAATGCAATGAGGAAATAAAGGAATTTTTTCATAGTATCTACGGAGTTGCCGTTGAGGAACCGTCATTATAAATGATGGAAAAAACAATCGGCTTAATTTATGTTAAATATTGCGAGAGAAATCTAATGCTTTTGAATTATATCGAAATAGAGTTGCCCATATATGACCGATAGTCTCATGTTATCGTTCAATCTATGCCAAAGGCCGTCTGAAATGTTCAGACGGCCTTTGTTTTTATTCTGCTCGGCTTTTAAGGATAAGCGATATAAGCGTAAGCGGAATGGTTGTGTATCGATTCGAAGTTTTCGCTTTCGACGACGAATGATTCGATGCGTTTGTCTGCAATTAACACCGTGGCCACATCACGAACCATGTCTTCGACAAACTTCGGATTTTCGTATGCTTTTTCCGTTACATACTTCTCGTCAGGGCGTTTGAGCAAACCGTAGAGCTGGCAGCTTGCCTGTGCTTCGACGTAATCGATGATTTCTTCAATGCCTACATCCGCGTTTGCAATAAGACTGACCGTCACATGCGAACGTTGGTTGTGCGCGCCGTATTGGGAAATTTCTTTGGAACACGGACACAAGGAAGTAACCGGAACCATCACTTTCAGGCTGTGGCTGTATGTACCGTTTTTGATTTCGCCGGTCAGGGTAACATCATAGTCGAGCAGCGATTGGATGCCGGAGACGGGCGCACTTTTCTTGCGGAAAAACGGGAAGGTAACGCTGATTTTGCCGGAATGGGAATCCAACAGGGCAACCATATCGGCGGTCAGCTTGTGCAGCGTATCGAAATCCAAAGCATCGGTTTGTTTTTCCATCAGGGCGACAAAGCGCGACATATGCGTGCCTTTTTGGTCGGCAGGCAGGAAAACCGTCATGGTCAGGCGGGCGACGGTGGATTGTTCGCCTTCTTTGCTTTTGAGGGAGATTGGAAAGCGCAGGTCTTTGATGCCGACCTGATTAATCGGCAGGTTGCGTAAATCGCGGCTGGATTGCACGTCTGCAATGGCGTTCATGCGTGGTATGTCCTTCATGATAGGATTGTTGAGATGCGTGTGGAGGGAGTCGGCTCGTGTCGGCCGATTTGCAAATGCGAGATTATATCACTTGCTTTATCCGCCTGCATTGATTGTTTCTATTTTTCAGATAGTGATAAAATCTTCAATTATTCACATCTATATAGGCAGAGACCCAATGAAATTCGCCACGAAAGCCATCCATTCCAGCTACGATTGCGACGAACACAACCGTGCGCTGATGCCGCCGATTTATCAAAACAGTATGTTCGCGTTGCACGAGATTGGCGAAAATGTGCCTTACCGCTACTCGCGCCTGAGCAACCCGACCCGACAGGTCTTGGAAGATACCGTTGCCGATTTGGAGCACGGTGTGGCCGGCTTTGCGTTTTCCAGCGGTATGGCGGGGATTGATGCCGTATGGCGTACTTTCCTGCGCCCGGGCGATACCATTGTCGCAGTCGCCGATATTTACGGCGGCGCTTATGATTTATTGGTCGATGTTTATCAAAAATGGGGTGTGAACGTTGTTTTTGCCGATTTGGGCAATCCGGATAATCTGGACGAGCTGCTTAAAGCGCACAATGTCAAACTGGTTTGGCTGGAAACGCCGTCCAATCCGCTTTTGCGCTTGGTGGACATCAAAGCGCTTGCCGCGAAAGCCAAAGCAGCCGGTGCGCTGGTCGGCATCGACAACACCTTTGCCACGCCGTATCTGCAACAGCCGTTGGATATGGGCTGTGATTTTGTGTTCCATTCCGCTACCAAATATTTGTGCGGCCATTCGGACGTACTGATGGGCGTAGTCGTTGCCAAAACCAAAGAGCTGGCGCAGCCTTTGCACGACATGATGGTGCATACCGGCGCGATTGCAGGTCCGATGGATTGTTGGCTGGTGTTGCGCGGTATTAAAACACTGGCTCTACGCATGAACGCCCATTGCCAAAACGCACTCGAAATCGCGCGCCGTTTGGAAGCCCATCCTGCCATTGAAAAAGTGTTCTATCCCGGCCTGCCGTCTCACGAACATTACGAACTCGCCCAAGCACAAATGCCCAAAGGCATCGGTGGCGTGGTTACGGTTTACCTCAAAAACGACACGCGTGAAGCGGCCAATAGTGTGATTAAAAACATGAAACTGGTCAAAATGGCTTCTAGCCTTGGCGGAGTGGAAAGTTTGGTCAACCATTGCTATTCCCAATCCCACAGCGGCGTGCCGCATGATGTGAAAATGGAAATGGGCATCAAAGTCGGCCTGCTGCGTTTCTCTGTCGGTATCGAAGATGTGGACGATATTTGGAACGATATTTCCAAAGCATTGGATACGACTTTGTAAATAAGGCTTAAAGGCCGTCTGAAGGTGGATAGTTTTTCAGACGGCCTTTAAATTATGGTGATTAAGATGAATATCCCTGAAAAATTTATTCGTCCATTCCCCTCTCCGGAAGAAGTTTTTTCTGAAGAGATAGAGCGACACGCGAAACATTTTTTACCCATTTGTTCGCTTAATCTTCAATTTATACGTCCTGATAGTGAAGAGTTTTGGATACATTTCGTCCAGCCTGCGGAAATTCATTCGGGTTGCGTAGGTGAGCATACATCGGCATTTCATGACCGCTATAATTTTGAGGACAGTATTTGTTTTGATGTCGATGAGAACGGTAAATATCGATTTAATGGCGATTGGCATTTTTTTATTTTGGAAAACAAGGAAATGCCGTCTGAAATTAAAACCAGAATAATGGAACAGGCGCAAAAGATTGCGGAAAAACAGGGTATGAGTTTTGATCAGGCAGCTTGGTATAAAACGCCGCATATTTATCGGCAGGATACGCAGGAAGAATTAGAAAACGTATATAGAATCAATCATCTTTGTTTTAATGCCATCAAAAATTTGTATCTGAAATATGGAAAATTCCTTCAGGGATATGTACCCATTGAGCTGGACAGTAAATATACTTTGGAAGAATTGGTTGCATTGAAGGAAGCTGCAGATTCACAATGTCAGGATGACGGGTTGGATAGAGATTTGATTGAGGATGCCGGCGGATTATCAGAGGGTATGTTGGAAGAAGGTTTTAACCATATTGATGGAATGTTCCAAGAAGAGTACGGTAATTTAGTGGATACACCCAAACGAGATGATGGAAAAGTTTTTTCTTATGTCGGCTATTTGAGCGGATATAAATTTCAGGAATATGGTTGCGATGAGTTGTACCTATTTTTTGATGCGGATAGTAAAAAAGCCGTTGTCCGTTTGGTGTACAGTTAGACGATAAAGAAGATTTCTAAAAAAGGATGAGTCATGAAAACCCTTATTTCAGCAATGATTGGTGCATTTGTATTGGTTGCTTGTTCTACGCCTGCCGATAAGCCTTTATCAAGTCAGCCACATATTTCTTCTAGCAAATCATCTGAATCAAAGCAAATGAAAATGCCTACTTTAGCCGCTAAATGGCGTGTTGTCGCTTTCAATAAATTCACTGAAAAAGAATTGGCAGATAAAAACGCCTATTTGGATTTCAGCAAAATGCCTAAGGCTTATGGCAATATGGGTTGCAACGGTATGATGTTTCAAG
>NZ_JBQCWY010000178.1:0-5436 GCF_051956955.1 Neisseria sp. P0021.S005
ACAGGCTGACCGAACACCCACGCAACGGTATGTTCAGACGGCGTTGCGGCAGTGGAAGAAATAAGGTGTTCTGAAGGCATGGTTAAAGGGTCTTTTTCTTTTTAAGTTTAGTAAGAAGTTTCATCAACAAAAGGCCGTCTGAAACGAGGACAAGCCGTTTTTAATATAAAAATCAGCGTTTTTTACGATTGATTTGCAAAGAAACAATGGCGACGGCAAAGGTCTGAGCCAAGGCCATACCCAACAGCGGCAGGCTGGCGAAAACCGTACCCGTCAGTACCAAACCGATATCTCGGGACAACACAAAACCATCCCTCGCAAGCATCGCCACCATCAAAGCCAACAACAGCAAACTTTCGCAGCCGACCAAAAGCCAAATCATTTTAACCGAACGGCGTTTGCGCCATTTCATGATACCGGCGTGCAAAAGGCTGAATATCACGACGGACAGACACGGATAAAGAAAAGTGGTGAATGGACGGGTATAACCGCTTTGCACACACAAATAATCGCCGGGCAACGTATTGCATTCCATCACATCGAGAAACATCGGATCGACGGCATACATCAATACGCCGAACCATACCGCATAAATCAGACTGGCAATAAAGTAGGCTTTAAAAAATCGGCTCTTACCCATTTCCTACCCCTCACTTCCGCCCTGCGATATGCTCCACCGCAGCCTGCGCACAATACAGCCCAAACGAAGCCGTTACCAGCATACTCGCCCCATAGCCCGCGCAGGACAAACCTTGCGGCGCGACATCGGTCGAACACGCTTCGCCGGATTGCGGCGGCGTAATATTCTCGGTTGAATAAACGCAAGGCACGCGCATTTTTTCTTTGGTATTGCGGCTGAAGCCGTAGCGTTTGCGCAAGGTATAGCGCAAATTGGAAAGCAACGGGTCGTGGGTGACGCGGCTTAAATCGGCAGTTTGGATTAAAGCCGGATTTTTCTGTCCGCCCGCGCCGCCGCTGATAATAAACGGTTGTTTATGTTGCACGAAATACGCCGCCATCGCCGCTTTGACACGGATTTGGTCGATGGCGTCGATGACGAAGTCAAAAGGCCGTCTGAAAAGTTCGTCCAGATTGTCTTCGGTAACAAAATCTTCGATTTCCGTCACTTCGCATTGCGGATTGATTTGGGCAATGCGTTCGCGCAAAGCGGTAACTTTTGCCTTACCGAAATCATCGGTCAAAGCGTGCAACTGGCGGTTGACATTGGATTCGGCAACATTGTCCAAATCAATCAGCGTTAAACGACCGATGCCGCTCCTCGCCAACGCCTCCACCGCCCACGAGCCGACGCCGCCGACGCCGACCACGCACACATGCGCACGCGAAAAGCGCGCCAGCGCTTCGTCTCCGTAAAGTCTGGCAATACCGCCAAAGCGGCGCGAAGAAAGAAAAGCAGCGTCCTGCATAAGCAACCTTGTGATATATCAATAAATTAATGAAAAACGCGACAGGCGATTCGGACAGACATTATACTTGAAAGCAGATGGGCTGTTGTACCTGCCCGAAAGAGTTTATAATCGTTTCACATTCAGACAAGTTCTGATTTCATATTAAACGAAAGTGCCGCTACTCGGCGCAAAAGGAGAATGAATATGTACAAACATCTGGTTGTAGCCGTTGACGGTAGCGAGACCTCCCTCAATGCATTGAAACATGCCGCCGAACTGGCAAGCCTCAACAAAGCCCAACTGACTTTGGTTCACGTTGCCAACCCTGCAGAATACATGGCTTTGGCTCCTGAATTCCTGCAACACGAAAGCTACGAAGCCGCCGCAGTGGCTCAAGGTAACGAAGTTTTGGATTTCGCAGAAAAAACAGCGCGTGAAAGCGGCGTTGAAAACATCGTGAAACACCTGTTGGTTGCCAACAAAGGCGCGCGCGAAATGGCGCAAGACTTGGTTGACTACGCCGACAACAACGGCGCAGACCTGTTGGTACTCGGCACACACGGCCGCACCGGCCTGATGCACCTGCTGATGGGCAGCTTCGCCGAGACCGTAATGCGTCAAAGCCACCTGCCTCTGCTGATTATCCGCAGCAAAGCTGAAGAAGCATAATCAAGCATTTATTTAAAATAGCGAAAGGCCGTCTGAATATTTTTCAGACGGCCTTTTTTCATTTTCACATGACAACTTCAGCTTTTATTTTGCCATTTCTTTGAACACTTCGTGTGCCACAGCAATGGTTTCGTCAATCAGCTCAGGCGTATGCGCGGCGGAAACAAAACCGGCTTCGTAAGCTGACGGGCCGAATGCGACATTGCGGTCGAGCATACCGTGGAAGAAATGTTTGAAACCGTCGATATTGGAACGCGCCATGTCGGCATAGTTTTGCGGCGTATGGCTGGCAAAATACAAACCAAACATACCGCCCACGCTGTCCGCCGTAAATTCAACGCCATGCGCTTTAGCCGCGTCGGCAATACCGTTGGCGAGGCGTTGGGTCAGGGCAGTCAGGTTTTCATAGAAGCCTTCGCGCTGAATGATTTCCAGCGTTTTCAAACCGGCCGCAACCGCAATCGGATTACCGGACAATGTGCCTGCCTGATACACGCCGCCCAACGGGGAAATACATTCCATAATGTCTTTACGGCCACCGAACGCCGCCAAAGGCATACCGCCGCCGATCACTTTGCCCATGGTGGTCAAATCAGGCTTGATGCCGTGCAAAGATTGCGCACCGCCCAGCGCCACGCGGAAACCGGTCATCACTTCGTCGTAAATCAACACGGCACCGTGTTTTTCAGTCAATTCGCGCAAGGCTTTGACAAAGGCTTCAGACGGCCTAACCAGATTCATATTGCCGACAAAAGGCTCCAAAATCACACAGGCAATGTCATTGCCGCTTTGGGCAAAGGCTTCTTCCAGTTGGGCGATATTGTTGTATTCGAGTACCAAAGTGTGTTTGGTAAAGTCGGCAGGCACACCGGCGGAAGAAGGGTTGCCAAACGTCAGCAGACCGCTGCCTGCTTTCACCAACAGGCTGTCGGAATGGCCGTGGTAGCAGCCTTCAAACTTGATGATTTTGTCGCGTCCGGTAAAACCGCGTGCCAGACGGATGGCGGTCATCGTTGCTTCCGTGCCGGAGCTGACAAGGCGCAGCTGCTCGACGGACGGCATGATTTTAGCGATTTCTTCGGCAATGACAATTTCGCCTTCAGTCGGCGCACCAAACGACAAACCGCCCAATGCTGCTTCGCGCACGGCTTCAATGACTTCGGGATGGGCATGGCCGACAATCGCAGGGCCCCAAGAGCCGACATAGTCGGTATAACGCGTGCCGTTTTCGTCCCAAACATACGCGCCTTCTGCCTTTTTGATAAAGCGCGGTACGCCGCCGACGCTGCCGAATGCGCGCACAGGAGAGTTCACGCCGCCGGGAATAATGGCTTTGGCGCGGTTGAACAAGCTTTCATTACGGTTCATGGTCAATTCTTTCGTAAGAGGTCGTCTGAAAATCAAATCGATGCCATTTTAACACCAAATCCTTTTCAGACGGCCCAGGCTTCAAAATAAGAATCGGGCGCAAAATCAAAATTATTCTTTAAAAACAAACACTCTATCCATATTTTTCCTGCTTGTGCTATAATCCGCGACCTATTGAAACAATAAAAGAAAAGCATCATGTTACGCGGATTCATACTCAGCCTCGCCCTTTTGGCGTCCTCCCTCGTCCATGCACAACGCAGCCTGCCTGACGATATGGATGTGGCCGTTTTAAAAACCGTCGATCTGCCTTATCTGAAAGTCAGCAAAGGCGGTTTTTCTTGGACGCGCCTGCTGACCTTGGGCATTGTGGACGGCAACGCAGCCAAACTGCAAATCACCCGCTTCACCAAAATCCACGATGAAAACGACCGTTTCATCCCCATGGGCCGCCTGCTGAATCAAACCGGCAAAGCCGTTGCGTTCAAATACAACGAAGAAAGCCGCCTCGTCCGCGAAATCTGGATTTTGACCGACGCCGAGGCCGACAGGTTCATCGAACACGCCAAAAAGCAGAAAAAGGCGGAAGAATAATTTTTCAGACGACCAGAGTATTGCACAGGCCGTCTGAACCCTTTTACAACAAGCAAGTCAATCAAAACAAACCATGAAAAAAGTATTTATCCGCACCTTCGGGTGCCAAATGAACGAGTACGACAGCGAAAAAATGCTGTCCGTCCTCGCCGAAGAACACGGCGGCATCGAGCAGGTTACCCAACCTGACGACGCCGACATCATCTTGTTCAACACCTGCTCCGTGCGTGAAAAAGCGCAAGAGAAAGTCTTCTCCGACTTAGGCCGCGTACGTCCGCTCAAAGAAAAAAATCCCGACCTCATCATCGGCGTTGCCGGCTGCGTTGCCTCTCAAGAAGGTGAGAACATCGTCAAACGCGCTCCGTATGTGGACGTGGTTTTCGGCCCGCAAACGCTGCACCGCCTGCCCAAACTCATCGTCGATAAAGAAACCACCGGTCTGTCTCAAATCGACATTTCCTTCCCCGAAATCGAGAAATTCGACCACCTGCCGCCTGCGCGCGTAGAAGGCGGTTCGGCATTCATTTCCATTATGGAAGGCTGTTCCAAATACTGCTCTTACTGCGTCGTCCCTTATACCCGCGGCGAAGAATTCTCCCGCCCGCTCAACGACGTATTGACCGAAATTGCCGGTTTGGCGCAACAAGGCGTTAAAGAAATCAACCTCTTAGGCCAAAACGTCAATGCCTATCGCGGCGAAATGGAAAACGGCGAAATCTGCGACTTTGCCACTTTGTTGCGCATCGTCCACGAAATCCCCGGCATCGAACGCCTGCGCTTTACCACCAGCCATCCGCGCGAATTTACCGACGCGATTATCGAGTGCTACCGCGACCTGCCGAAGCTGGTTTCCCACCTGCACCTGCCGATTCAAAGCGGTTCCGACCGCGTATTGAGCGCAATGAAACGCGGCTACACCGCCTTGGAATACAAATCCATCATCCGCAAACTGCGCGCCATCCGTCCTGATTTGTGCCTCAGCTCCGACTTTATCGTCGGCTTCCCGGGCGAGACCGAGCGCGAGTTCGAGCAAACCTTGAAACTGGTGAAAGACATTGCCTTCGACTTGAGCTTCGTCTTTATTTACAGTCCGCGCCCAGGTACGCCTGCCGCCAACCTGCACGACGACACGCCGCACGAAGAAAAAGTGCGCCGCCTCGAAGCTTTGAACGAAGTCATCGAAGCCGAAACCGCGCGCATCAATCAAACCATGATCGGCACGGTTCAACGCTGCTTGGTTGAAGGTATCTCCAAAAAAGACCCTGACCAACTGCAAGCCCGTACCGCCAACAACCGCGTGGTCAACTTTACCGGCACACCCGACATGATCAACCAAATGATCGATTTGGAAATCACCGAAGCCTACACCTTCTCCCTGAAAGGCAAACCGGTATAA
>NZ_JBQCWY010000179.1:0-5421 GCF_051956955.1 Neisseria sp. P0021.S005
CAAATGGACGTGTGTCTTCAGTCATCATGAGATTATTCTTAATATGTGGCAGGCGGCGACACCTACCGATTTATGCGTAAAAAAACGATGTCGGGCCTATACGCCCGACCTTCAACAAATACCTAACCCTTCAGGCCGTCTGAAAAGGATTTTCTATTTCAGAATACTTAAATCCGGCCTTATTTTTCCGCAATGACAAAAGCCATGACGGTATCCTCTTCATCGCTCATACTGAGATGACAGCCGCTGATACCCTGCTCTTTCAGCCATTTTGTCAAAGCCGGTGCAAAAAACAATTCAGGTTTGCCCAATGCGTCATGTCCGACACCGATATTGCGGAAAGACACCACTCCGCGTATGCCCGTACCGACGGCTTTGGCAAAAGCCTCTTTGGCGGCAAAACGTTTGGCAAGATAGTTGACCGGTTTGCCTGCCTGCGGAAATTCCAACAGCTCTTCCGGGCTGAGAATGCGTTGCGCAAATGCCAGTCCGAATTTTTTGTTCAGGCGGATAATGCGTTTGAGGGAAACAATGTCTGTACCGATTCCATAAATCATGGGTCTGCTCCTTGTTTAAATAGTCAGGCCGTCTGAAAGTGTGAATACAGGCCAAAGCAAACCGCTTTAGCCTGTATGGCTGATGCCGTTAAGGCAGCATTCTGGCTCTGAACATGACTTCCTTCATTTGGCGGACAGCTTCAGGCAGGCCGAGGAAGAGTGCTTGGGAAATCAGCGAATGGCCGATGTTCAGCTCGCGGATGGCGAGAATTTGAGCAATCGGCGTAACATTGTGAATGGTCAGGCCGTGTCCGGCGTTAACGACCAAACCCAAATCGCTGGCGTAATGCGCGCCGTTTTGAATGCGCTCGAATTGTTTTATTTGCTCGGCGTGGCTGTGCGCATCGGCATATGCGCCGGTGTGCAACTCGATAACGGGCGCGCCGACATCATAAGCGGCTTGGATTTGCGCGTTGTCGGCATCGATAAACAAGGACACGCGGATGCCTGCGTCGGTCAGGATTTTAGTGAACTCGGCTACTTTATCCTGTTGCGCCAATACGTCCAAACCGCCTTCGGTGGTCACTTCTTGACGTTTTTCAGGCACGAGGCACACATCTTCCGGCATGACGTTGAGCGCGTTTTCCAGCATTTCTTCCGTCAGCGCCATTTCCAAATTCAGGCGCGTGCGGATGGCGTTTTTAACGGCAAACACGTCCGCATCTTTAATATGGCGGCGGTCTTCACGCAAGTGCATGGTAATCAAATCAGCGCCGTGGGTTTCTGCAATCAGCGCCGCTTCGACAGGGCTGGGATAAATCGTACCGCGCGCATTGCGGACGGTGGCAATATGGTCGATGTTTACGCCTAACAACATAATAATGTCCTTTCATTAAGGTTTCAGATGGCCTGAGTCATTACCTATCAAAGGCCGTCTGAAAAAATTCAACTGCCCAAGCCAAACTGCTGCAACTGCTGTAAAACCTGCCGAGACTTGATGCCCTCGGGTAGAAGGTTGTCAATCAAAAGCCGCGTTACTTTCAAAGCCTGACCGAGGCTTTCCTGATGAACGAAACTGCCTTCCCTCAAATCGATTAAAGTCGCGCCCAATACGGCAACGCCCTTATTAAGCGCATGGAAACGGTCGGCCTCGGCCAGGGGAACCACAGCTTCTTCAGGCGTGAGCCAATATGTTTCTTCGCCATTGATTTCATTGCCGTTGCCGTCATGAAACAAATCGGGGGCAAAACCCAAACGTGTCAACAGCGACCATTCAAAACGGCGCAAAGCGGCTATGTGGTTGGCCTCGCAACAGATGGTTTTCATGGTTTCCGCCAAAACATCGTAAAGCTCGGGCAACGGGTCTTCACGGACGGTCAATTTCAGCATTAACTCGTTCACATACAATCCACTGAACAAAGCCCTGCCCTGCGGCTGCGGCCACCCGCCTATCCATTCGGCACGATGCAGGGTCTTCAACTCTTGCGAACCATACCAAGACGCACTCACCGGCACAAACGGTACCAACACGCCGCGCAATTCGCTCTGCCGTTTGCGCGCGCTTCTGGCCAACAAAGCCACCCGCCCATAACGGCGGCTGAAAGCCTCCACCCACAAGCTGCTCTCGCGCCACGGGGCGGAAGCAAGCAGAAAGATAGGTTCGTGGTTGATGCGGTTTGGTTGCGCCATAAGGGTTTGGAAAGATAAAGATTGTGTCGATTATAACGGAAAATCGACGCAAAAAGGCCGTCTGAAAATCTGCCTTCTATAAAGGCCGTCTGAAAACCTTTATAATCCGTTTTGAATGAACAACCGACTTTCCTATGTTTATGCCAAAATTCCCTTTTAAATCTGCCCTTTCCCTGCTCTCTGCAGCCCTATTATCCGCCTGTTCGCTGATGAAATATCAGCCTGTCGCCGGTATTGATACGGTCGACCTGCAGCGTGGCTACCGCTTTGAAACCAGCCGGCCTCAGCACAACGACGAAGACGATACGCTTGTTGTGTTGATGTTCTCCGGCGGCGGTACTCGCGCGGCGGCCTTGGGTTATGGCGTGTTGGAGCAGCTTCATAAGCAGCAGATTACCATAGGCGGTAAAAAACAGTCTTTGATGTCGAATGTCGATGTGGTGGTCGGCGTATCCGGAGGCTCGGTTTTGGCGGCTTATTTTGCACTCAAGGGCGAAGAAACCATTCCCTTGTTTTACAAACGTTTCCTACACCAAAACTTCCAACGCCAAGTTGTCAAACAAGCATTTTCCATGTCCAACCTGCCCCGACTGGCCTCGCCTGAATACGGACGCGGTGATCTGTTACAGGAGCAGTTTGAAAACTACCTTTTCGGCAAAACCACTTTCCGCGATTTGGAAATGAACCGCAAAGGCCCGTTTGCCATCATTTCCGCCACCGATATGGGCATAGGCGAGCGTTTCAATTTCACGCAAGAATATTTCGACCCGATGTGTATCGACTTGGGCGACTTGCGACTTGCCCGCGCCGCTGCCGCGTCAAGCTCCGTACCTATGGTGTTTGCACCGATTACGCTCAATAACAACGGCGGCCATTGCCAATACACGCCGCCGTTTCAACTTGTCTCCGACAGCGAAGACAGCGAAGCAGGTAAAAAACAGCTGCAAACCCGAAAAGAATTTTTCGAGCGTTTCCAAAAATACAGCGACAGTAAAAACCGTCCCTACATCCACCTTATCGACGGCGGTTTAACCGACAATCTGGGCATGCGCAGCCTTTTGGACATGACGGAGATGTATCCGGAAAAAATCCTGACGCATAAAATTAAACAAAACAAAATCCGCCATATTGTCGTCATCAACGTCAATGCCCAAAACGAAGTCAGCAGCAATTTGGATAAAAGCGCTGCCGTACCCGGTTTCCGAGATGTCGTTTCCGCCATCGTGAATATCCCGATCGACCAACATTCGTAAGAATCTTTGCGCCGCTTCAGAGCTTTTGTCGACCAATGGAACAAAGACAAGCAAAATGAAAACATCTATTTCTCTTTCGTCAGCCTGAATCTCAAAGACCTTCCGCCATCCCAGCTGAGGGACAAGGTATTGAATATTCCGACCAGTTTCTATCTGCCGCCGGAAGACGTGGACAACCTGCGCACCGCCGCCGCCGAACTGATGAAACAGTCACTGGACTATCGCAACCTGCTGGCAGAATTTGCGGCACACCCCAATCCAGACACCATCTTTGCAGCCCCGCCTCCGGATGTGCAAGAGTTCAAGCCATTGAACGAAAAAGAAAAGCAGTAGCAAACTGTTCCATAAAGTGTAGCTCTGTTAAAATATATGCTTCATCTTATATTTCAGACGGCCTCAATACCCAAGGCCGTCTGAAACACTTAACAATAAATAGAATCCAACCATGACCGAATTAAACACTCCCATCGTTACCGATATTGACCGCCCCATCCTCGTTCCACCGGGCGGCCATAAGAAAGTCCTGCTGCATTCCTGCTGCGCCCCATGCTCCGGCGAAGTGATGGAAGCCATGCTTGCCAGCGGCATCGACTACACCATTTATTTTTATAACCCCAATATCCATCCGCACAAAGAATATATGTTGCGCAAAGAAGAAAATATGCGTTTTGCGGACAAATTTGGCATCCCCTTTGTCGATAAAGACGACGACTACGAAAACGACCGCAAAGAATGGTTCGCCAAAGCCAAAGGCATGGAATTTGAACCTGAACGTGGTATCCGTTGCACCATGTGTTTCGACATGCGTTTTGAAAAAGCGGCGCAATACGCCCATGAAAACGGCTTCCATGTCTTCACCAGCTCACTGGGCATTTCACGCTGGAAAGACATGAAACAAATCAACGGCTGCGGCCATCGCGCTGCCGAGCCGTACGATGACTTGGTTTATTGGGATTTCAACTGGCGCAAAGGCGGCGGCAGCGCACGCATGATTGAAATCAGCAAGCGTGAGCATTTCTACCAACAAGAATATTGCGGTTGCGCCTACTCCCTGCGCGATTCCAATGCCCACCGCAAATCGCAAGGCCGCATCCCCATCAAGCTGGGCGTATTGTATTACGGTGATGAATCCACCCAATACGAGCCTCAAGCCGAAAACAAAATCCTTGTTGAGAAATAAATATCAAAGGCCGTCTGAAATATTCAGACGGCCTTTGTTCAAATCAGATGATTAACGGCGGCGGAATTTGCCGTGATCAAAATCATCAAATGCCTGATAAGCAGCTTGGCATTGAATTTTTTGCTCGGCATAAGGCAAACCGCGGAACGCTTTTGCCGCTTTACGGTTTTCCCTCAACTCAGCCTTGTTGCCTTTATAACGATACCAAGCAGCACGGCGCTCAAGGTATCTCTTACAAGCAGGATGCAATTTGTTTTTCTTCGCCTGCTGGTGTTTGCTCACATGATGGCCATGCGGTTTGGCCGCCGCTTCGGCAGAATAAGCACCCAAGCTCAATACGGCAACCGCCGCCAGTGCGGAACCTAAAGTTTTCAGTGTCAACATGATTCGCTCCCAGTTTAGGTTGGATAGTCATCCCATTATATGCCTCGCCTGATACCTCGACAAACTTCTCAATATGTTTCATGATAAATGAGTTTAAGCAATTACAGCACTATCCTTCTTGCTTTGCAAAATTTAACATACCGTCCATGAAGACAGAAGCTGAATATAAATTTCTTTATTTCATAAGCCTCTAGCCAATGTCTAACCAAATGTGATGCAAATGCAAAATAATGCCAAATCGCCACAAAGCCACATGAATCCTAGTCTGAGCCCTCCCTCTCCTTAATCAGCCCCCGAAAAAAGCGCATTGTCAAGTCTAGTTAAACAAAGAAAAATACATTATATTGTGCCGTTCAAAGCAATCACATACCGTATCTTGTGTTTTTTAATGGGAAGACTGAACAATGAATGCAGCAAC
>NZ_JBQCWY010000180.1:0-5419 GCF_051956955.1 Neisseria sp. P0021.S005
CCGCTGCATACCGAAAATGCCGCGCTGGGTGCGTTGATGGACACTATTGAACTGGCGGGAGCTTGATCATGCAAGAATGGTTCCAAAACCTCTTTGCCGCAACGCTCGGTCTGGGCGATTTGGGTATTACCGTAGGCTTGGTGGTATCCGTCATCGTCAAAATCGTGATTATCCTGATTCCGCTGATTCTGACCGTTGCCTACCTGACGTATTTCGAACGTAAAGTCATCGGCTTTATGCAGCTTCGCGTTGGCCCAAACGTAACCGGCCCGTGGGGTCTGATTCAGCCGTTTGCCGACGTGTTCAAACTCTTGTTTAAAGAGGTAACCCGTCCGAAGCTGTCAAATAAAGCCCTGTTCTATATTGGTCCGATTATGTCGCTAGCCCCGTCTTTTGCGGCATGGGCAGTGATTCCGTTCAACGAAGAATGGGTGCTGACCAACATCAATATCGGCCTTTTGTATATCCTGATGATTACCTCGCTGTCGGTTTACGGCGTGATCATCGCGGGCTGGGCTTCCAACTCCAAATATTCGTTCTTGGGCGCAATGCGTGCTTCCGCGCAAAGCATTTCCTACGAGATTGCCATGAGTGCCGCGTTGGTGTGCGTCGTGATGGTATCGGGCAGCATGAACTTCTCCGATATCGTTGCCGCGCAAGCCAAAGGTATTGCCGGCGGTTCGGTATTCTCTTGGAACTGGCTGCCGCTCTTCCCCATCTTCATCGTCTATCTGATTTCCGCCGTTGCCGAAACCAACCGCGCACCGTTTGACGTAGCAGAGGGCGAATCCGAAATCGTTGCCGGTCACCACGTTGAATATTCCGGCTTCGCATTCGCGCTGTTCTTCCTTGCCGAATACATTTTCATGATTCTGATTGCCGCGCTGACATCGCTGATGTTCCTCGGCGGCTGGTTGTCTCCGTTCCCGCAAAGCTGGGGCTTTATCGGTACGCCTTCCGCATTTTGGATGTTCGTGAAAATGGCGGCGGTGCTGTACTGGTACCTGTGGATCCGTGCAACTTTCCCACGCTACCGTTACGACCAAATCATGCGTTTGGGCTGGAAAGTGCTGATTCCGATCGGCTTCGCCTACATCGTGATTTTGGGCGTGTGGATGATTTCACCGCTGAATTTGTGGAAATAAGTTTCAGACGGCATCTTGAGGCCGTCTGAACAAAGCGATTTTGAATACCTAACGAAATCCCTGTTTTGAGGGAACATAATATGGCTAACTTAGTAAAAACCTTTCTGCTTGGCGAATTGGTAAAAGGCTTGGGCGTAACGCTCAAAAACTTTTTTGCCCGCAAAGACACAATTTATTTCCCAGAAGAGAAAACGCCGCAATCCGTGCGTTTCCGCGGCCTGCACGCGCAACGCCGTTATCCGAACGGCGAAGAGCGCTGTATTGCGTGTAAATTGTGCGAGGCAGTTTGTCCGGCAATGGCGATTAACATCGAATCGGAAGAACGCGAAGACGGCACCCGCCGCACCAAGCGTTACGACATCGACCTGACCAAGTGCATCTTCTGCGGTTTCTGCGAAGAGGCTTGCCCGACCGATGCGATTGTGGAAACCCATATTTTTGAATACCACGGCGAGAAAAAAGGCGACTTGCACATGACCAAGCCGATTCTTTTGGCCATTGGCGACAAATACGAAGCTGAAATCGCCAAACGCAAAGCCGCTGACGCGCCGTATCGTTAAGGAGCAGACGAATGACTTTTTCCGCGATTCTGTTCTATATTCTTGCCGCCATCGTTTTGTACGGTGCGGTTCGTACCGTTACCGCTAAAAACCCTGTTCACGCCGCTTTGCATCTGGTGCTGACCTTCTGCGTGAGCGCGATGATTTGGATGCTGATGCAGGCTGAGTTTTTGGGCGTTACGCTGGTGGTGGTTTACGTCGGCGCCGTGATGGTGTTGTTCCTGTTCGTCGTGATGATGTTGAACATCGACATTGAAGAAATGCGCGCCGGTTTCTGGCGTCATGCGCCTGTTGCCGGTGTGGTCGGCACATTGTTGGCGGTTGCGCTGATTCTGATTCTGGTCAACCCGAAAACCGACCTTGACGCATTTGGTCTAATGAAAGACATTCCGGCCGATTACAACAATATCCGTGATTTGGGCAGCCGTATTTATACTGACTACCTGTTGCCGTTTGAATTGGCGGCGGTATTGCTGCTGTTGGGTATGGTGGCCGCGATTGCGCTGGTTCACCGTAAAACCACCAATCCGAAACGTATGGATCCTGCCGACCAAGTTAAAGTACGCGCCGACCAAGGCCGTATGCGTCTGGTGAAAATGGAAGCGGTCAAACCGCAAGTCGAATCTGCCGAAGAAAGCGAAGTTTCAGACGGCCTTAAGCCGGAAGGGGAGGGCAAAGCATGATTACCTTGACGCATTATCTGGTATTGGGTGCGCTCCTGTTCGGTATCAGCGCAATGGGTATCTTCATGAACCGCAAAAACGTGCTGGTATTGCTGATGTCCATCGAGCTGATGCTTTTGGCGGTGAACTTCAACTTTATCGCCTTCTCGCAATATTTGGGCGATACTGCCGGACAGATTTTCGTATTCTTCGTACTGACCGTTGCCGCTGCCGAATCTGCCATCGGTTTGGCGATTATGGTATTGGTGTACCGCAACCGACAAACAATCAACGTTGCCGATTTGGATGAGTTGAAAGGGTAATCATGAACGATATGACTTTATATTTGATAATTGCCCTTGTTCCGTTGGCAGGCTCGCTGATTGCGGGTTTGTTCGGCAACAAAATCGGACGTGCCGGCGCGCATACGGTTACGATACTCGGCGTGGCGGTGTCTGCCGTGCTGTCGGCTTATGTGCTGTGGGGATTCCTCAATGGTAGCCGTGCCAAGTTTGACGAGAACGTCTATACCTGGCTGACAATGGGCGGTTTGGATTTCTCCGTCGGCTTCTTGGTCGATACGATGACGGCGATGATGATGGTCGTAGTAACCGGCGTGTCGTTGATGGTGCATATCTACACCATCGGTTATATGCACGACGAAAAAGTCGGCTACCAACGCTTCTTCAGCTATATTTCTTTGTTTACTTTCAGCATGTTGATGCTGATTATGAGCAACAACTTCATCCAGCTCTTCTTCGGCTGGGAGTCTGTGGGCTTGGTGTCGTATCTCTTGATCGGTTTCTATTTCAAACGTCCAAGCGCAACATTTGCCAACCTGAAAGCCTTTTTGATCAACCGTGTCGGCGACTTCGGCTTTTTGCTCGGTATCGGCTTGGTGCTTGCCTATTTCGGCGGCAGCCTGCGCTATCAAGATGTATTCGCTTATCTGCCTAATGTTCAGACGGCCACTATCCAACTGTTCCCCGGTGTGGAATGGTCTTTGATTACCGTAACCTGTTTACTGTTGTTTGTCGGTGCGATGGGTAAATCGGCACAATTCCCGCTGCACGTCTGGCTGCCTGATTCGATGGAAGGCCCGACTCCGATTTCTGCATTGATTCACGCCGCAACCATGGTTACCGCCGGTCTGTTCATGGTATCGCGTATGTCGCCTATTTATGAGATGAGCAGCACTGCGCTGTCTGTCATCATGGTAATCGGTGCGATTACTGCTCTGTTTATGGGTTTCTTGGGCGTGATTCAAAACGACATCAAACGTGTGGTTGCGTATTCCACCCTGTCGCAACTGGGCTACATGACCGTGGCTCTGGGCGCGTCTGCCTATTCCGTAGCGATGTTCCATGTGATGACTCACGCTTTCTTTAAAGCCTTATTGTTCTTGGCCGCAGGTAGCGCGATTATCGGTATGCACCATGACCAAGACATGCGCCACATGGGTAACCTGAAAAAATACATGCCGATTACTTGGCTGACCATGCTGATCGGTAACTTGTCGCTGATTGGTACGCCGTTCTTCTCCGGCTTCTATTCCAAAGATTCGATTATCGAAGCGGCGAAATACAGCACCCTGCCGGGCAGCGGCTTTGCCTATTTTGCCGTCCTCGCCAGCGTGTTTGTTACTGCGTTCTACGCATTCCGCCAATACTTTATGGTGTTCCACGGCGAAGAGAAATGGCGCAGACTGCCTGAACATCATGACGATCATCATGGAGAAGAACATCACGGCTTAGGCAAAAACGACAATCCGCACGAAAGCCCGCTGGTTGTTACCCTGCCTTTGATTTTGCTTGCCATTCCGTCCGTCATCATCGGCTACGTTGCCATCGAGCCTATGCTTTACGGCGATTTCTTCAAAGACGTGATTTTTGTTAATGCCGACGCGCATCCGACCATGCATATCATGAAGGAAGAGTTCCACGGCGCATTGGCAATGGTGTCGCACAGCCTGCATTCGCCTGTACTCTACCTCGCTATCGCAGGTGTCTTGAGCGCATGGCTCCTGTACGTCAAACTGCCGCACCTGCCTGCGAAAATTGCACAGGTGTTCCGTCCGATTTACGTTTTGTTTGAAAACAAATACTACCTCGACGCCCTGTATTTCAATGTTTTCGCCAAAGGCACGCGCGCATTGGGTACTTTCTTCTGGAAAGTCGGCGATACCGCCATTATCGACAACGGTATCGTCAACGGCTCTGCCAAACTGGTCGGCGCGATTGCCGCGCAGGTACGCAAAGTCCAAACCGGCTTCATCTATACCTATGCCGCTGCTATGGTATTCGGCGTATTGGTACTGCTCGGCATGACCTTCTGGGGATTGTTCCGATAAAAGCGGGATTTCAGACGGCCTGTCTATAGTTTGTGTGTATAGGGGCCGTCTAAAAAAGAAAATTTGAGCAACAATAATGATTGAAGACAAATTACCGCAAACCCTGGACGAAGTCCGCGAAGCCATTGATGGTTTGGACAAGGGATTAATCGAATTACTCGCCCGCCGGCAGAAATTGGTACGGCAGGCTGGTCGTCTGAAACCTAAAAACGATGTGCGGGCGGTTTCCGCGCCTGAACGGGTGGCTCAAGTGATTACCTCGTGCCGCGCTTATGCCGAAAAGGCCGGTTTGTCGCCCGAAGTAGCAGAAGCAGTTTGGCGCAGCATGATTGATGCGTTCATTAAACTTGAGATGGACACCAACCGTACCGATGGAGCGTAGTCAAAATCTTCGGATAATGGTTTTGGCAAGAAAAATATGGAAGAGGCCGTCTGAAAAGAAGGTTTTAGGCGGTTATGGAATAAAAGAATGACGGTAGATATACGTTTTCTTGATTTTGCCATATACAAAATACACAATCTTTTTCAGACGGCCTCCTGAAATGGTGTCTGAAAACCAACCCATACAACTATATTTTTTATTTTAACCACAGGTTAACCACTATGTTTTCCAACTACCTACTCAGCTTGGCAATATGGATACCCATCGCCGCAGGTGTGCTGGTTTTGGCGACCGGTAAAGACAGCCGTGCGCCGCTGGCG
>NZ_JBQCWY010000181.1:0-5370 GCF_051956955.1 Neisseria sp. P0021.S005
TCATGATTATCTGTAATTTCGTATGGCAAAAATCTTGTTGATTCTACCACAAAACAAGCGGTTTATGGCTTTTGCGTGAAGGCCGTCTGAAACAGGATTTCAGACGGCCTTCGTTATTTAATAAATTTAATTTAGTTGCAGCCAGAATCTTCGTTCGCAGCCTGCAAACTCAACTCTTTACGCTTTTTAGCCCTTTCATAACGGCAGCGTTGGCGCTGTGTATTGATTTCCAAAGGTGGTACAGGAACCGGCTTACCGTCTTCAACGGCAACCATGGTGAAGTAGCAGCTGTTGGTATGACGCACTTCGCCTGTGTGGATGTTTTGCGCCTCCACACGGATACCGACTTCCATAGAAGTACGGCCGGTATAGTTGATACTGGCGTAAAAGGTTACCAACTCACCGACATGAATAGGCTCTTTAAACAATACTTTATCAACAGACAGAGTAACGCAATAGGTACCGCTGTAACGGCAGGCGCAGGAATATGCTACTTGGTCGAGCAGGCGCAGAAGATCGCCGCCGTGAACATTTCCGCTGAAGTTTGCCGTATAAGGCATCATCAGTTCGGACATAATCAGTTCATGGGAAGGTAGTTGGCGTTCCGGTTTCATCGTTTATTCTCCTTTTGATATTTATTTTAAAATTGTCTGAAAACTTCAGACTGCACGTGTGCAAAATCATTCTACCGTTTTTAATCGTTGAATTTCAACCCATTGCCTTCCTGTTTACAGCCATTTTCTACGTGAGAAGAAAATCAGCAGTCCGATAATAATGCACAGCATCATACCCAAAACCATGAAGTAGCCGTAATGCCAATGCAGCTCGGGCATATTGTCGAAGTTCATGCCGTAGATGCCGGTGATGACGGTCAGCGGCATAAAGATGATGGTAATAACCGTCAACACGCGCATTTGCTGGTTCATGCGGTTGGATTGGAAGGAAAGGTAAATGTCCATCATGCTCAACACCATATCACGCGAGGCATCAAGCGATTCGATAAGTTGCATATTGTGGTCGTACACGTCGCGCAGATAGACGGTCGACTCGCCTTTGAAAATGGCAAAATCGCCGCGCACGGCCAGTTGATAGAACACATCGCGCAATGGTAAAAGCGTGCGTCGCAGACGGACGGCATCTCGCTTGAGGCGGTGAATCTTACTGAGAATATCGCTGTTTTCATTTTTAAACAGGGACTTGTCTATGACTTCGACGCGGTTGTTGTATGACTCCAAAACAATGAAATAGTCGTCCACAATACGGTCAAGCAGGCAATAAGCAAGAAACGCCGTATTTTTGTTCAAAATATTGTGCGGATTTTCGTGCATCTGCCGACGGAGATGGCTGAACAAGCCCAACGGTTTTTGTTGGAAAGACAACACAAAATCTTTGCCGATAATCACATACACTTGGTCAGAATGGAGTTTGCCCGTAGAGGTATAGTGGTATACCTGTGCGGCAGTAAATACATAGTTGCCGTAGTCTTCGATTTTCGGACGCTGCTTGCGGCTGAGAATATCTTCAATAACTAGCTCATGAATACCATAAGGTTCAAGCGCGTGTTTGAGCAAGACGACATCATTAATACCGACAAAATGCAGCCAGTTGATTTGACCTTCTTGCGGATGGGCAATATCGGGCAAATTTTTTCCGGCAAGATAATCATGCTGAACAAAGGTATCGGCGGAATACAAGGTTTGATGGATAGCAGAACGCGGCGCATTGTCGGTATTGCTGCGCTGCATGGTTTGGTCTTGCAGATTGTCGGTTGTCTCAACTGGATTGGCTGGTTTGCTCATAAAAATAAATCATGTTTTTTAGTTAGAATGAATTGTACAGACAGAAAAGGCCGTCTGAAAACAAATTTTCAGACGGCCTGACAATATCGATCAACGCTTTATGCTTTATTAGGCTTGAGGCGCGGTTTTCTCCAATTCCAATGCGGCAGCAAGCAAGGACAGGCGCGCCATTACGCCGTAAACGTAGAGGCGGTTGTGTTCATTGTCGACGTCGCAGTCTTTTTCAGAACGTGGCATGCCGAGCGAGTCCCATTGTTCAAATACGCGCTTGCAGGCTTCGGGCGCTTCTTGGGAATTGTCGCCGCTGCCGGTGGGGATGCTGTTGGACAGCGGGACGAATACCATGCCGCCGGCGTTGAGGTTTTCGTCTGCACCACGGCCTTCGTGTACACGGAAGAAACCGCCGATAACGAAACGGTCCATCATATAAACGACAGGTTCACACACGGCGCCGTTCATGGTTTCGTAGGTATAAATACCTTCTTGGACAATGACTTCGCTAACTTCTAAACCCTCTTTGACTTTCGCCATTTTGTTGCGGTTTTTACGGTTCAAGCCGCGCACTTCATCCGCAGATTTAACGCTCATCACGCCCATGCCATAAGTACCTGCATCGGCTTTCACAATAACGAAAGGCTGGTCGGTAATGCCCAATTCATCGTATTTGGCTTGAATTTTCGCCAATACGCGTTCTACCGCGTCTGCCAACGCATCCTCGCCTTCACGCTCTTGGAAATCCAAACCGCTGATTTTTTCAAAATAAGGATTGATTTGCCATTCGTCGATATCAATCAACTTGGCAAAGTCGGCAGCAACTTGGTTGTACGCGCCGAAATGTTCGGTTTTACGGCGAGTCGTCCAGCCGCCGTGCAATGGAGGCAAAACGGTTTGGTTGATACCTTTAAGGATTTCAGGAACACCCGCAGACAAGTCATTGTTCAACAAAACAACGCAAGGCGAGAAACCGTCGGCAAGATGTACACGCTCACGGGTACGCAATAAAGGTTCAAGCAAAATTTTGTTGCCTAATGCGGTTTCAAACTCGGTTGGCTCAGTCACTTCAGGATTCAAGCTGCCCAAGCGCACTTCGTATCCTGCCGAACGCAAAATCTCGCTGAGGGCGTAAACGTTTTGCAGATAGAATGTGTTGCGCGTGTGGTTTTCAGGAATAATCAATACGGATTTTGCCGTTTCACATGCGCGCTGTACCGCATCTTGCGCGGCAACCGCCGCCAGCGGGATAAAGTTGGGATTCAAATTATTGAAGCCGCCCGGAAACAGGTTCATATCGATAGATGAAATTTTGTAACCGGCATTACGGATGTCAACCGAGCCATAAAACGGCGGACGGTGTTCGTTCCAATGCGAACGGAACCATGCTTCGATTTTGGCATGATTGGCAAGGACTTTTTTCTCAAATTCCCGTAATTGAGTCAGATGCTCAGGAGCCATTACCGGTAATTTCATTCTCTATACCTCTTGGTAAGTGTGGATGTTGAGTGAGAATGATAGAACTTTTTAGTGCATTTCGACAAGCATTCTTTCAGATAAGATGCATCTTTTTGTTAACAATTCTACAATTTGTCCAATTTTTGATAAGCGTTTTTGAAACTTTGCGACAAATTTTAAAAATTGGACAAATTTCTATTGCGCAGCCCCTATAAAAAGCCTAAAATCCGCCCATAAACGCAAACCATCATTCATACCTACCAATAGCAAAGAATACTCATCATGAGCGCACAAACCCTTTACGATAAACTTTGGAACAGCCACGTTGTCCGCGAAGAAGAAGACGGCACTGTCCTGCTTTACATCGACCGCCACCTGGTTCACGAAGTAACCAGCCCGCAAGCATTTGAAGGCTTGAAAATGGCCGGCCGCAAACTCTGGCGTATCGACAGCGTGGTCTCCACAGCCGACCACAACACCCCGACCGGCGACTGGGACAAAGGTATCCAAGATCCGATTTCCAAACTGCAAGTCGATACTTTGGACAAAAACATTAAAGAGTTTGGCGCACTCGCCTACTTCCCGTTTATGGATAAAGGCCAAGGCATCGTGCACGTTATGGGCCCGGAGCAAGGCGCTACCCTGCCCGGCATGACCGTCGTTTGTGGCGACTCGCACACTTCTACCCACGGCGCATTCGGCGCATTGGCGCACGGTATCGGCACTTCCGAAGTCGAACACACCATGGCGACCCAGTGCATTACCGCAAAAAAATCCAAATCTATGCTGATTTCCGTTGAAGGCCGTCTGAAACCCGGTGTTACTGCCAAAGACGTGGCACTTTACATCATCGGCCAAATCGGTACGGCAGGCGGTACGGGCTACGCCATCGAGTTTGGCGGCGAAGCCATCCGCAGCCTTTCTATGGAAGGCCGCATGACCTTGTGCAATATGGCGATCGAAGCCGGTGCGCGCTCAGGCATGGTTGCCGTCGACCAAACCACCATCGACTATGTAAAAGGCAAACCTTTCGCACCTAAAGGCGAAGCGTGGGACAAAGCCGTCGAGTACTGGCGTACGCTGGTGTCTGACGAAGGTGCCGTATTTGATAAAGAATACCACTTCAAAGCCGAAGACATCGAGCCTCAAGTAACTTGGGGCACCTCGCCTGAAATGGTTTTAGACATCAGCGGCAAAGTGCCTAATCCTGCCGAAGAAGCCGATCCGGTCAAACGCAGCGGCATGGAACGCGCCCTTGAATACATGGGTTTGGAAGCCGGTACGCCATTAAACGAAATCCCTGTCGATATCGTCTTTATCGGTTCTTGCACCAACAGCCGTATCGAAGACTTGCGCGAAGCCGCCGCTATCGCCAAAGGCCGCAAAAAAGCGGACAATGTACAACGCGTATTGATTGTCCCCGGCTCCGGTTTGGTTAAAGAGCAGGCAGAAAAAGAAGGCTTGCACGAAGTGTTTATAGAAGCCGGTTTTGAATGGCGCGAGCCGGGTTGCTCTATGTGCCTCGCCATGAATGCCGACCGCCTGACCCCGGGACAACGTTGTGCCTCTACTTCCAACCGTAACTTTGAAGGCCGTCAAGGCAACGGCGGACGCACCCACCTCGTCAGCCCTGCCATGGCAGCCGCAGCCGCAGTGACCGGCTACTTTACCGATATCCGCACTATGGCTTAAAGTATTTTCAGACGGCCTTTATTGATCAGGCCGTCTGAAACAATACCTTGCTCAAGTAAGTTTTCCTATTGTATTGCGAAAAACGTCCGAAAACCTTCTTAATCATTGATAACTTGAAAGGAATCTAGTATGAAAAAACTGTTTGCATTAGCTGCCGCAGCCCTCATCCTGTCAGCTTGTTCCAGCACTTGGTCCGGTGCAAAAGACGATACCAACCGCAATTGGGACAAAACCAAAGAGACTGCCGAGCGTGTAGCCGATAAAACCAAAGAAACGGCAGAACACGTTGCCGACAAAACCGGCGAAGCCGTTAAAAAAGGCGGCAATGCAGTAGGCCGCGGCATGAGCCATGTTGGAGAAAAAATCGAAGCCGCTACCGAATAATTCGGTAAATCAGGCCGTCTGAAGCTCCTGACTCCGTTTCAGACGG
>NZ_JBQCWY010000182.1:0-5366 GCF_051956955.1 Neisseria sp. P0021.S005
ACCACCAAATTTTTTAGCCAAAATAGTAGTCAAAGCAGCAGTCAGAGTGGTTTTACCATGGTCAACGTGACCGATGGTGCCAACGTTTACGTGCGGTTTGCTACGTTCAAATTTTTCCTTAGCCATGAGCTAATTCCTTTACATTAAAGATCGATTAAAGAACAGAGGCCGTCTGAAAAATCATTTCAGCCTTTCAGACGACCTATTTGCCTGATTAGCCTTTACGGGCTTCAGTTACAGCAGCAGCTATGTGGGCAGGAGCTTCAGAATATTTCTTGAACTCCATAGAGTAAGTAGCGCGGCCTTGGGTTGCAGAACGCAGGTCGGTAGAATAACCGAACATTTCTGCCAGAGGCACTTCGGCACGGACTTTTTTACCGCCGATGCCGTCATCATCCATACCCAATACAACACCACGACGACGGTTCAAGTCGCCCATTACGTCACCCATGTATTCTTCAGGTGTTTCCACCTCAACTGCCATGATTGGTTCCAACAGAGCTGGATTGGCTTTACGCATACCTTCTTTGAAGGCTTGAGACGCAGCCAATTCGAAGGCCAGTTGAGAGGAGTCAACATCGTGTGAAGAACCGAAGATCAGACGCACACGTACGTCAACTACTGGGTAACCGGCAACGATACCGTTAGGCAAAGTATCGCGAATACCTTTATCGACAGACGGAATAAATTCGCGAGGAATCACACCACCTTTAATTTCATCGATAAATTCGTAGCCCGCACCACCTGGTTCCATAGGTTCCATTTTGATCACAACGTGACCGTATTGACCTTTACCACCAGATTGTTTGGCATGTTTGTATTCAGCTTCAACTTCTTTGCGGATGGTTTCACGGTAAGCCACTTGAGGCGCACCGATGTTTGCTTCCACGCCGAATTCGCGTTTCATACGGTCAACAATAATTTCCAAGTGCAGCTCACCCATACCAGAAATAATGGTTTGACCGGACTCTTCGTCTGTACGAACGCGGAAAGAAGGGTCTTCTTTCGCCAGACGGTTCAGGGCGATACCCATTTTCTCTTGGTCGGCTTTGGTTTTCGGCTCAACGGCAATATGGATTACCGGCTCAGGGAATTCCATGCGTTCCAAGATGATAGGTGCGCTTTCTGCACACAAGGTCTCACCAGTAGTAACGTCTTTAAGACCGATCGCAGCTGCAATATCACCAGCGCGTACTTCTTCAATTTCAGTACGGTCTGCAGCAGTCATTTGCACCAAGCGACCGATACGTTCGCGAGTACCTTTTACAGAGTTCAATACGGTATCACCGGATTTCACCACACCAGAGTAAACGCGGATGAAAGTCAGCTGACCAACGTATTTATCATTCAACATTTTGAACGCCAATGCAGAGAATTTCTCTTCATCGCTGGCTTGACGGCTGTCGGCTTCTTCAGTGTTAGGGTTAACACCTTGAACTGGAGGAATGTCGGTAGGAGCAGGCAGCAATTCTACAACTGCATCCAACATACGTTGAACACCTTTGTTTTTAAATGCTGAACCGCACAACATTGGTTGAATTTCACCGGCCAAAGTACGTTGACGCAATGCGCCTACGATTTCTTCTTCAGTCAGCTCATCACCGCCCAAGTATTTGTCCATCAATTCTTCGCTGGCTTCTGCTGCAGCTTCAATCATGTTTTGACGCCATTCTTCGGCAGTCTCAACCAATTCAGCAGGAATGTCGCCATAGGTAAAGGTTGTACCTTTATCGGCTTCATTCCAAATAATGGATTTCATTTTCAACAGGTCAACGACACCGCTGAAGCTGTCTTCCGCACCAACCGGAATCACGATAGGTACTGGGTTTGCGCGCAAACGGGTTTTCATTTGCTCAACAACGCGGAAGAAGTTGGCACCTTGACGGTCCATTTTGTTTACAAATGCCAAGCGAGGTACTTGGTATTTGTTAGCTTGACGCCATACGGTTTCAGATTGAGGTTGAACACCGCCTACTGCACAGTAAACCATTACCGCGCCGTCCAATACACGCATAGAACGCTCTACCTCTACAGTAAAGTCAACGTGTCCCGGAGTGTCGATGATGTTGAAACGGTGCTCAGGGAACTGTTTCGCCATACCAGACCAATAAGAAGTCACAGCAGCAGAAGTAATGGTAATACCACGCTCTTGCTCTTGTTCCATGTAGTCGGTAGTAGCCGCGCCGTCATGCACTTCGCCCAATTTATGAGTCAAACCTGTATAGAACAAAATACGTTCTGTTGTGGTTGTTTTACCCGCGTCAATATGGGCAGAAATACCGATATTGCGATACAGGCTGATAGGGGTCTTACGAGCCATTTTGTTAGCCTTTCGATATTAGAAACGGAAGTGAGAGAATGCTTTGTTAGCTTCAGCCATGCGGTGTACTTCTTCACGTTTTTTCAACGCACCGCCACGACCTTCAGCCGCATCAATCAATTCGCCTGCCAAACGCAGGTCCATAGATTTCTCACCACGTTTACGGGCCGCATCGCGAACCCAGCGCATTGCCAAGGCCAGACGACGTGAAGGACGAACTTCAACAGGAACTTGGTAGTTTGCACCACCTACACGGCGGCTTTTCACTTCCACGATAGGTTTGGCGTTTGCAATGGCTTCGTTAAATACTTCAATTGCTACTTTGCCGGTTTTTTTCTCAATTTGCTCCAACGCACCGTAAACGATACGTTCTGCAACAGATTTTTTACCGTCAATCATCAATACGTTCATGAATTTAGTCAGCTCAACGCTGCCGAATTTAGGATCTGGCAGTACGTCGCGCTTAGGGACTTCTCTACGTCTTGGCATTTTAATTTCCTTTAATCTATTCAGTTGGGGCAATTCCCATGAATACCCAATTGAGTATTCACTTACTCGGCCGTTGTTCAGCTTAGGCGGCCGACGTGCCTATTTGAGTCCCGATAATTATTTAGGACGCTTAGCACCGTATTTAGAACGGGCTTGTTTACGGTCTTTAACACCTGCAGTATCCAAAGAACCGCGTACAGTGTGGTAACGTACACCTGGCAAGTCTTTTACACGACCGCCGCGAATCAATACGACGCTGTGCTCTTGCAGGTTGTGGCCTTCACCGCCGATATATGAAATTACTTCAAAACCGTTGGTCAGGCGAACTTTACATACTTTACGCAATGCAGAGTTAGGTTTTTTAGGGGTAGTTGTGTATACACGGGTGCAGACGCCACGTTTTTGCGGGCAAGCTTCCAGTGCAGGCACTTTGTTTACGTACACAGGCTTTTGACGGCCTTTGCGTACCAATTGGTTAATAGTTGGCATATTTTCTCGTCCTGTTGAGTTAAATACTTGCCGACACCATGTCGACAAGATTGGAATTATATTTTTATTGCAAGGGTTTAGTCAAGCAAATGACTGATAAAGTTTGGTGTTTTCCAATTTATGTCTAAATTTTGGAAACAAAGGCCGTCTGAAATATTCAGACGGCCTTTGTCATTTTAAATAAGTCCGCAATTTAGTTCTCTACTTATTTTCTCCATTGCTTTCCTTATTTATTCAGACGGCCTTAAACTCTACCCTCTTTTAAGTCCTCTAAAAAATAAAACCGCAAGACTGGCTTGCGGTTTTATTTTCACAATAATCCCTCGGGATTATTCGTCTAAAGCTTCGGTTTCAGAAGTTACTTGATCGGCTTGCTGCCATTGTTGATGACGGCTGCGGTGGTAGGTCAAACCTGTACCGGCAGGAATCAATCGACCGACAATCACGTTCTCTTTTAAACCGCGCAGCTCGTCTTGTTTGCCCATGATAGCGGCCTCGGTCAAGACGCGGGTTGTTTCTTGGAACGATGCTGCAGAAATGAAGCTGTCGGTAGACAAGGAAGCTTTGGTAATACCCAACAACACATTTTCATAACGTGCCGGCTCTTTGCCTTCAGCGATGGCTTTCTCATTGGCAAGCATCACATCGCTACGCTCAACTTGTTCGCCGGTAATAAACTCTGTATCACCAGCATCCACAATGTTCACACGGCGCAGCATTTGGCGGATGATGACTTCGATGTGTTTATCGGAAATCTTCACACCTTGCAAGCGGTAAACCTCTTGTACCTCTTGAACAATGTAGCGAGCCAATGCTTCGATACCTTGCAGACGCAGAATGTCATGCGGATCTACGGCACCATCCACGATGGTTTCACCGCGGTTTACCACTTGACCGTCGTGTACCAAAATCTGTTTCTCTTTAGAAATCAGCGTTTCGTATGCTACACCGTCTACATCGGTAATAATCAGACGCTGTTTACCTTTGGTTTCTTTACCGAAGGAAACGGTACCGGTAATTTCAGCCAACATGCCGGCATCTTTCGGCACGCGTGCTTCAAACAACTCAGCAACGCGCGGCAAACCACCGGTAATATCGCGGGTTTTAGAAGACGCTTGTGGAATACGCGCCAACACATCACCCTTACCGACTTCCTGACCTTCACGGATAGTAATCACCGCACCGACCGGGAATGCCATAGAAACTGGGGTAGTCGTACCAGGAATGCAAATTTCCAGACCATTTTCATCCAACAGTTTGACAGTCGGACGCAACAGTTTAGAAGCACTAGAAGAACGACGTTTGCCGTCAATCACTACCAAAGTAGACAAACCGGTTACATCGTCAGTTTGTTTCGCAACGGTAACACCCTCTTCCACGTTTTCGAATTTCACCATACCTGCGTGTTCGGTGATCATCGGACGGGTATGCGGATCCCAAGTTGCCAAAGTTTGACCGGCTTTAATGGCTTCGCCGTCTTGTACCAGCAGGATTGCACCGTAAGGTACTTTGTGACGTTCACGTTCGCGACCGATATCGTCGTGAATCACTACTTCACAAGAGCGGCCAATGACAACCAATTCGCCTTTGTTGTTGGCAACGTAACGCATTTGGCTGCTGAAACGAGCTGTACCATTGGATTTGGCTTCCACTTGACTGGCAGCAGCCGCACGAGATGCCGCACCACCGATGTGGAACGTACGCATGGTCAGCTGAGTACCTGGCTCACCAATAGATTGTGCAGCAATTACACCTACAGCTTCACCAGCGTTAACCAGTTTACCGCGCGCCAAGTCGCGGCCATAACAGTGTGCACACAAGCCATGACGGGTTTTACAAGTAATTGGCGTACGGACTTTAACCTCGTCAACACCAGATTGGTCAATGATATCAACTAATTTCTCAGTCAGCAGTGTACCTGCCTCAACCAAAGTCTCGCCAGTTGAAGGATCAACAACATCTGATGCTGTAACACGGCCTAAAATACGATCGCGCAACGCTTCAATTACGTCACCGCCTTGTACTACTGCTTTCATGACAAAGCCGTCTGAAGTACCGCAATCGTCTT
>NZ_JBQCWY010000183.1:0-5349 GCF_051956955.1 Neisseria sp. P0021.S005
AACCTTTGGGCGCACTCGATAAAAAACTGCGCCAACAAACCCAACTGGAATTGGTCAACACGCTGGAACAAGTCGGCGTAACCTGCATCATGGTTACCCACGACCAAGAAGAAGCGATGACGATGGCTACCCGTATCGCCATTATGTCCGACGGCCAATTGCGCCAAGTCGGTACGCCTAGCGACGTGTACGACTATCCTAACAGCCGCTTTACTGCCGAATTTATCGGCGAAACCAATATTTTTGACGGCGTCGTCATTGATGACCGCGCCGATTTCTCCATCGTCAAATGTGACGGCTTGGAAAACCACGTCCGCATCGACCATGGTTTGGGCGTTCCGAACGACCATGAAATTTGGATCAGCATCCGCCCTGAAGACATTGATTTGCACAAAGAGAAACCGGAACACTTAGGCGCACACAACTGGGCTCAAGGCACAGTCAAAGAGATTGCCTATCTGGGCAGCTTTGCGATTTACCATATCAAACTCGCCAACGGCCGTGTCGTCAAAAGCCAAGTTCCCGCACCTTATTGGTATGTGCGCAACATTACACCGCCGACTTGGGACGAAACTGTCTATATCAGCTGGCCTGAAAACCAACCTACGCCTCTGTACAGTTAATTTGAGGGAAATGCAATGGACCTTAAAAAACTGAAAAACAAACTGTTCCGCCGTCCTGGACAGCGTGCAGTGATTGCCGTGCCGTATATTTGGCTTTTGATTCTGTTTCTGATTCCGTTCGCCATCGTATTGAAAATCAGCTTTGCCGAACAAGAAATCGCTATTCCGCCATTTACGCCGTTGACGACGATTGATGAAGACTTAGGCCGTCTGAACATTGCCATCAGCTATCAGAACTACGCCGACATCTTCCAAAACTTTTGGAATACGCTCAATCCGTTTGGCGACAGTGAAAACAGCAATATCTATTTGATGACCTACTGGTCTTCGATTAAGACCGCGCTGACGACGACCATTATCTGCCTGTTGATTGGTTATCCGACTGCTTATGCCATTTCACGCGCCAATCCGGCTGCGCGCAACGGCCTGCTGTTGGCGATCATGCTGCCTTTCTGGACCTCTTTCCTATTGCGTGTTTACGCATGGATGGGCTTATTGGGACACAACGGCATCATCAACAATTTCTTAATCAAATACGGAATCATCAGCGAGCCTTTAGACTTGTTCTACAATGCTTTTTCGCTGAATTTGGTGATGGTTTACGCCTATTTGCCGTTTATGATTTTGCCGCTGTACACACAATTGGTAAAACTGGACAACCGCCTGCTCGAAGCCGCTTCCGACTTGGGTGCAGGTCCGATCAAATCGTTCTTTACCATTACCCTGCCTTTATCCAAAACAGGTATCATCGCAGGCTCTATGCTGGTCTTCGTTCCGGCCGTCGGTGAGTTTGTGATTCCTGAATTGGTGGGCGGTTCTGAAAACCTGATGATCGGTAAAGTATTGTGGCAGGCATTCTTCGACCAAAACAACTGGCCGCTGGCTTCTGCCGTCGCCGTCGTCATGGTTGCCCTACTGGTTGTACCGATTGCCCTGTTCCAACACTATGAAAACCGCGAATTGGAAGAAGGAGGCAAATAATGCAGAAAACCAAATTATCCTGGTTCTTGAAACTGATGCTCCTGCTCTCGCTGGCATTCCTCTATATTCCGCTGGTGGTTTTGGTCATCTATTCTTTCAATGAATCCAAACTGGTTACCGTTTGGGGCGGTTTCTCAACCAAATGGTACGGCGCATTGATGGAAAACGACACCATCTTGGAAGCGGCCTGGCTGTCATTGCGTATCGCCATCGTTTCCTCGCTTGCCGCCGTAGCACTCGGCACATTGGCTGGTTACGCCATGGCGCGTATCAAGCGCTTCCGCGGCAGCACCCTGTTTGCCGGTATGATTTCCGCGCCTATGGTGATGCCTGATGTGATTACCGGTTTGTCCATGCTGCTGTTGATTATTCAGGTGCAAATGTTCCTGCAAGGCAGTGAATTGCTGCAATCGCTCTACTTCGATCGCGGCTTCTTCACTATCTTCCTTGGCCACACCACGCTTTGCATGGCGTACATTACCGTCGTTATCCGTTCGCGCTTGGTGGAATTGGACCAATCCTTGGAAGAAGCCGCTATGGACTTGGGTGCCCGTCCGCTGAAGATTTTCTTCGTGATTACCCTGCCGTTGATTGCCCCTGCGATTGCTTCCGGCTTCCTCTTGGGCATTACCCTGTCTTTGGACGACTTGGTAATTACCTCTTTCCTGTCAGGCCCGGGTTCATCGACATTGCCGCAAGTAATTTTCTCCAAAATCAAACTCGGTCTTGACCCTCAGATGAACGTTTTGGCAACCATCCTGATCGGTATCATCGGTACGCTGGTGATTGTCGTCAACTACTGGATGATGCGTCAGGCAACCAAACGGGAACGCGAGGCTGCCGAAGCCTACCGCCAAGAAAAATTGGCAGCCGAGAAAGCCGCCTAATATGCAGACAGGCTGTCCGATAAAGTGTCGGAACAGCCTGTTTTATTAACTGCATCTTATCCTTTCAGACGGCCTGAACCCAAACCCACATTCCAGGCCGTCTGAAAACCAATTTCAATGAAGTGAAAACCAACCTAAAGCTCAAATCATGATCAATCCCAGCTTCAAAGAATACCTTCCTTCCTACTATGTCAGCACGGCTAATCCCCATCCGTCTTATCCGACGCAGGAAGGCCGTCTGAAAACTGAAACCTGCGTTATCGGCGGTGGCCTGTCCGGCTTATGCACCGCCCTACCGCTTGCCGAAAACGGCCATGAAGTCATCGTACTTGAAGCCGCCCGTATCGGTTTCGGCGCATCAGGCCGCAGCGGCGGACAAGTCATCAGCGACTTTGCCTGCGGCATGGAAGAAATCGAAAAACAAGTCGGTTTGGAACAGGCTCAATGGTTCTGGCAGCAATCTCTGCAAGCCGTTGAACTGGTTGACTCCCGCATTCAAAAACACAATATCCAATGCGATTGGCAACGCGGCTACGCTACCGTCGCCGTCCGTCCTCAGCATTGGGAAGAATTGCAACAATGGCACGAACACGCTCAAAAACATTATGGCGCAAGCCATTACCAGCTTTGGGATAAAGCCACGCTGAAGCAGCAACTTGCCAGCGATATGTATCAAGGCGCGCAATTTGATCCTTTATCCGGCCACTTACACCCACTCAATTACACCCTAGGCATTGCCAAAGCGGCAACCGATGCAGAAGCACAACTTTTTGAGCAATCCCCGATGACGCGTATCGAGCCATGCGATAACGGCTGGCTGGTTCATACGCCCAATGGCAGTGTTGAGTGCAAAAACCTCGTTTATGCCGTCAATACTTATGCAGGCTTACACCCAAAATTCAAAGTATTGGAACAAAAAGCCATTGCAGTCAGCACCTTTATCATCGCCACCGAGCCACTGTGCGAACGCGCCAAAGACCTGATCCGCAATAATATGGCCATCTGCGACAACCGCCACGTCCTCGACTACTACCGCCTCAGCGCCGACGGCCGCCTGCTCTTCGGCGGCAAAGACAACGAGTTTATCGATGACCCTGACCGCATGACTGAACTCGTCCGCCAAGATATGCTGAAAGTTTTCCCGCAACTTGCCGATATCAGAATCGAGCATTCTTGGGGCGGCGAATGCGACATTACGCGCAACCTCGCCCCACATTTCGGCCGCCTCGCCCCTACCGTTTTCTACGCCCAAGGCTATTCCGGACACGGCATGGCGATTACCGGCATTGCCGGTTTGGCGATTGCCGAAGCCATCATGGGCGATGACGGCCGTCTGAAACCTTTCGAGCAACTGCGCCACAGCAACATCATCACCCAACCATTCCTGCGCAAACTCGGCTCTTTTCTCGGCTCAAAATACTATCAATGGAAAGACAGCCACTAAACCCAAGCAACAAACATATTTCAGACGGCGGCAGATTCAAGTAAAATTCAGGCCGTCTGAAAGCTTAGATACGACAAAATTCAATCATTCATCAGCAAGGAAACCATTATGAGCAACCATCACAAACTCATCATCCTCGGCTCCGGCCCCGCCGGCTATACTGCCGCCGTCTATGCTGCCCGCGCCAATCTCAACCCTGTGATCATTACCGGCGTTGAGCAAGGCGGACAACTGATGACCACCACCGAAGTGGACAACTGGCCTGCCGATGCCGAAGGCGTACAAGGTCCGGAACTGATGGCCCGTTTCCAGGCTCATGCCGAACGCTTCGGTACTGAAATGATTTTCGACCAAATCCACACCGTTGATTTGCAAAACCGTCCGTTTACCCTTAAAGGCGATATGGGCGAATACACCTGCGATGCACTCATCGTTGCCACCGGCGCTTCCGCCAAATATTTAGGTTTGCCAAGCGAAGAAACCTTTGCCGGCAAAGGCGTTTCCGCCTGCGCAACTTGCGATGGTTTCTTCTACAAAAAACAAGATGTTGCCGTAGTCGGCGGTGGCAATACCGCTGTGGAAGAAGCCCTCTACCTTGCCAATATCGCCAACACCGTTACCCTGATTCACCGCCGCGACAGCTTCCGCGCCGAGAAAATCATGGTGGACAAACTGATGCAACGCGTCGAAGAAGGCAAAATCATCCTCAAGCTCAACAGCTCGGTTGACGAAATCTTGGGCGACGAAAGCGGCGTTACCGGTGCACGCCTGAAACACAATGACGGCAGCACTGAAGAAATCGCTGTAAAAGGCGTTTTCATCGCCATCGGCCACAAACCCAACACCGACATCTTCAAAGGTCAACTTGATATGGATGAAACTGGCTACCTGAAAACCAAAGGTGGTACCGGTGACAATGTCGGCGCAACCAATATCGAAGGCGTATGGGCGGCAGGCGACGTCAAAGACCATACCTACCGTCAAGCCATCACCAGCGCAGCTTCCGGCTGCCAAGCTGCGCTTGATGCCGAACGTTGGCTCGACCGCCACGGCGTATGAGCCTCTAAGCTACGTCCTATTCTTTAAAACATAATCAAAAGGCCATCTGAAATTTCAGACGGCCTGAGACCTTTGCAAAATTCCTTTCCCCCAACAGCCGAAACCTAAACACAGGTTTTCGGCTGTTTTTGTTTCGAATATCCACTGATTTTACCCAAATATCCCCTTAATTCCCCTTGGATACCTGATTAATCAGGCATCCGGGCCGCCTTTTAAGCAACAACAGGCACATTTAGCCTGTTAGCCGCTTTCAACAGGTTCAAACACATCGCCTTCAGATGGCTTTGCGCACTTACTTTGAGCAGACCGAAATAGGCTGCCCGGGCATAGCGGAATTTACGGTGCAGTGTACCGA
>NZ_JBQCWY010000184.1:0-5330 GCF_051956955.1 Neisseria sp. P0021.S005
ATTTTAGCAATACCAATATTTTTTCTATCAGTAGTTAGGGTGAATCTTTATGCTATCCCCTCTCTGTTAAATATATTTACGTAATTTATAATCCTATAAAAATAAATAAGTTATATTTATTTCGTAAATTTGCCGTTATAATGATAAATCTAAATACGAATCTGTATTTTTTATGCAAAAATAAAATCACCTGAGATGTTTCAGGCAGTTTTATGATAAGAGCAAATCCCTTATTAGAAACGATTTGCCCTCAGATATACATATATTTCGGATGACTTTAAATGCTAAAAATAAAACAAAAAATTGTCTCAGCTTCTTTGTGCTACCTATTGCCGTCAGCAGCCTTTGCTGAATTTCCCGAAGAGGGTGTTCGGCAGAATATTTCTTCTCAGAATACTGCTGTACAAGTACAACAGAAACAATGGTTAGATATTCTATCTGAGGAGGAAAGGTCGCCTGAAAAGAATGAGAATATAGGCAGGCCAACTCTGGTTAACGATGATTTTTTAGCGGCAAACCCGCATATTCTTGAAGACGCACTGGTTCAAGCACTTAACAGCAATAGCGCAGACCTGGTTTCCTCGCTTGTCGCCCTTTACCGTAAACAGCCCAACCACAATCCCAAACTGATTGCGCGTACCGATGCTTTGCTGGCAAAGCTGAAAGGACGGACTTCCGAAGCGGTCGAACGTTATCGTACCCTTTATGAATCTGACGTTTCAGACGACCGTATATTGTTGGATTTGGCAGCAGCAGAGTTTCAGGACTATCGCTTGGGTGAGGCAACGATGCATTTTCGCCATGCCGCGCAACGCGATATACCCACCCCCGTTTTGGAAAATGTTAAACGTTTTCAAGAAGCCGTCAAACGGCAGACAGAATGGAAATGGTCTGGCGGAATTAGCCCTGTGCATAACGATAATGCCAACAACGCTGCTCCGCGTTATTGCATCGAAACAAAGGGGCAAAACGCATGCAGTGTTACCCTACCTGTCAGTGCCAACGGCTTGAATTACGAATTGAACACCGAAAAACTTACCCCATTGTATGGGCATCACGCCATCAAATTCCGCGCCAACCTCAGCGGCACAAGCTATTTTTTCGACCGCCAATCGGCTTACGACGATGCGTTCGGCAGGGCTTATTTGGGCTGGCAACGCAAGGACGGCAAACAAACCGTCAGCGTTTTACCGTTTTATCAGGCACAGTTGGCAGGCAGCAGCGAGTTTGACAGCAAAAAAGAAAATAACCGCCGCGTTGCACCTTATATGCTGGCTCACGGAGTTGGCGTACAACTTTCGCATATGGTCAATCTCGGCAATGCGACTCAACTTTACTACTCACTGGAACGCTACCGCCAAAACTATCGGGAAACTGATCGTGCACTGCGCAATGATGGTTGGCACGACAGTACTTATCTTTCCCTGGCTCGCCGTTTTGGCAACACGACTCTGTTCGGCGGTTGGCAATACAACCGCTTTGTTCCTGAAAACAAAAACATACACAATATTGAGAACAATGCAGCCTACCACCGCAACGGTTTCAATATAGGTTGGATACAGCAATGGCAGGTTTTAGGTGGGCTTAACAGCAGACTTACCGCTTCATTTGCCAACCGTCGCTATAAAGGCATTATGGCATTCGGCACGGAGCCGCAACGCAATCGGGAGCGCGCTCTCTCTATCAATCTTAGTCACAACAAATTATCTTATAAAGGCATTACCCCTACTTTGAATTATAGTTATAGTCACACCCGTAGCAATGCACCCTATGCAATGCGTAATATTCATCAATGGTCATTAGGTGGTGAATGGAATTTTTAAAAGAGAATCAAATCTGAGTAGGTATAAGACAGCAACCCGTTCAAACAAAACTTTGTAGTGTAATTAAAGGTCTCTGCAAACATCTACGCCGAGACCTTGTCTGTTTGATTTAATTATTTTTTAGAGTCTGTGCGGTGTCATACCTTCAGGTGCTTCCGCACCTTCCGGCAAACCGAAGGTTTCACGCAGAATCACTTTATAGAATTCAAAAGCTTCGCACGCACCTTGAATGGCTTCCGCCTCGGCTTCGGGAGTCAAGTTCAAAGCGTTCAGATGCTCGACAAAAGCGCGCCAGTGTTTGCCTCGGCCGTTTGGATGAGGAGCTAGGTGGCGTGCGCCGAATTCACCGGTGTATTCGAGTTTTTGAGCGTGTTTGAACAAGAATGCCGCGCCCAAATTAGAACCTTCGGCACAATACAGCCAGCCGATGGCTTTATTACCGGTTTCGTGTGGCAATTCTTTGTCAAATTTGTAAGGCTCTTCGCCCAAGTCTTTCAAGTCTTGAGTCACGGCATCGTAACGCGCCATGTATTCAAGCTCTGGAATGGCTTTGTTCAATTCGGCATCTTTATAGATGTGGTCGACGGCCTTGTGGAAAACAGATTGAAGTTTCAAGAATTTGATGTAGTTTTCTTTGCTGGAAAAAGGTTGAACGGACATAACCAAGTTATCAACGCTGTCGTGTGTAACTGTGGTTTGCTCTTTCAAGCGTTTGGCGAAAGTCAGCTCTTGGGTTTCACTCATGATGTTTCCTTTGAATTAAGAGACTAATAGTTTCAGATGGTTTCAGACGGCCTTTATGGTTAAAAATCCGTCTAATTTGAAAAGAATCGTTTTAAAAACAAAGAAGATAATTTTTAGCCTACTTCAGGTTCGTTGACCGTGTACCTTCCACAAATCTACAAGGATTATCGTGTTTTTAAATATTGAGAATATATCTTATTTTTATCCTAATGGAAATAAACCAAACTAAGACCTATTAATAAAATTTAACGGTCCATAGCAATAAACTTCTGAAGTCTTTTCAAACTTTTCAGACGGCCCAAACCTTATTAAGCAGCCGCCATTCAATCAAATATCGACCTAAATTTGGGCTATCCTTCTGTTTTCCTTTATAATGCGACACTCTTTGCACCTTCTTTATCCCCTGCCGAACCATGAAACGGATTCCTGCCTACCATCGCTGGTGGCGCTACAAGTCTTATCTTCCTGATGCGACGCTGCCTGCACATACGGTGGAATGCCCAGATTGCGGCTGCCGTATGGATATTCCGCGCCTGCGTCAGGGACAGGAAGCGCATTGTCCGGTGTGCAACCATGAAATTGTGGAAGTGGAAAACAATCCGTATATCGCGCCAATTGCCTATGCGCTGACAACCTTGATTCTAATGGCGTTCGCGTACAATATGGTGTATATCCGCGTGGATTTGTTCGGCGTGACATCGATTTTGTCGTTGCCGCAAATGATGCGGCTTTTGATTTCGCTGGATTACGGTTTTCTGGCGGAAGTGATGTTTATCCTCACCTTCGGCGCGCCCTTACTGTTTTTGCTGCTCTGTCTTTATGTTTATACGGCCTTGATACGCGAAAAGGCCTACCCTGCGCTGCGCTTTGCAACGCGCGTATTGGTTCGGCTGCGTCATTGGATTATGGTGGATGTGTTTTTCATTTCCACTTTGGTGGCATATATCAAGCTCTCGTCCGTTGCCACAGTAGAGTTCGGCTCAGCGTTTTATCTGATGTTTCCGTTGTCGGTCATGCTGATTCGGACTTCGGTATCGATTCCGCAGCATTGGGTTTATTATAAGATTCACCGTTTAACCGGCGGCCATGCGGTTCAGACGGCCACTGAAGACAAAATCTGTTGCAGCCGTTGCCTGTATTTCCGCGATAAAGACGAGCAGCCTTGCGGCGTATGCGGTGCGGACTTATACCGTCGCCGCCCGAAAAGCCTGAGCATTTCGCTGGCGTTTTTAGTCGCGGCGTTTATCCTGTATTTCCCTGCCAACATCCTGCCGATTATGATTTCGTCAAATCCGACGGCTTTGGAGATCAATACGATTTTCAACGGCATTGTTTATATGTGGGACGACGGCGACCGATTGATTGCCGTGATTATCTTTAGTGCCAGTATTATGGTGCCGGTTTTGAAGATTATTGCGATGGCGGTTTTGATTTATTCCGCATACTTTAAACCTGTGATGAGCGCGGACAAAATGTCGGTTTTGTATCGGATTACCGAATCCATCGGCCGCTGGTCGATGATTGATATTTTTGTGATTATTATTTTGATGAGTTCGTTCCACACCAATATGGCGCGCGTCGTGCCGGGTGGTGCGGCGATTTACTTCTGCCTGGTCGTTATTTTGACCATGCTTTCGGCCTATTATTTCGATCCCCGTCTGATTTGGGACAAGCAACAGCAGCTTTCAGACGGCCTTGATTCTGACCAGACCTTAACACAATGAAAAAACACGACTCTTCACCCAATTATCACGCACCGGCGCGTGTCAAGAAAACCAATGTCTTCACGTCTGTCGTGTGGCTGATTCCGCTGATTGCACTGATTGCCGGCGGCTGGCTTTTGATTAAAGACATCCGCAACCGCGGCCCTGTCGTTACGCTGTTGATGGACAGCGCCGAAGGCATCGAAGTCAACAACACCATTATTAAAGTGTTAAACGTCGATGTCGGACGCGTTACCCGCATCAAATTGCGCGACGACCAAAAAGGCGTGGAAGTCACGGCCCAACTCAGTGCCGACGCCAAAGACCTTATCCGCAGCGATACCCAATTTTGGGTGGTCAAACCGCGTATCGACCAAAGCGGCGTTACCGGCTTGGGAACCTTGCTTTCCGGCTCATATATTGCATTTACACCGGGCAAAAGCCAAGAAACCAAAGACGTATTTGTCGTCCAAGACATTCCGCCGATTGCCGCCATCGGTCAAAGCGGCCTGCGCCTGAATTTGATCGGCAAAAACGACCGCATCCTCAACGTCAGTAGCCCGGTTTTGTATGAAAACTTTATGGTCGGCCAAGTAGAAAGCGCGCATTTCGACCCGTCCGACCAAAGCGTGCATTACACCATCTTCATCCAAAGCCCCAACGACAAACTGATTAATTCCTCCAGCCGTTTCTGGCTGGAAAGCGGCATTAATATCGAAACCACAGGCAGCGGTGTCAAACTCAACTCCGCCCCTCTGGCTGCCCTGCTATCCGGCGCGATTTCCTTTGACTCGCCTAAAACAAGCGACAGCAAGAACGTCAAAAGCGAAGACAGCTTCACGCTTTATGACAGCCGCAGTGAAGTCGCCAACCTGCCTGACGACCGCTCGCTGTACTACACCGCGTTTTTCAAACAATCCGTACGCGGCCTGACTGCCGGTTCGCCTGTCGAATACAAAGGCCTGAATGTCGGCGTGGTTTCCGATGTCCCTTATTTCGACCGCAACGACAGCCTGCATTTGTTTGAAAACGGTTGGATTCCCGTACGCATCCGCATCGA
>NZ_JBQCWY010000185.1:0-5323 GCF_051956955.1 Neisseria sp. P0021.S005
GCGGCAAAACGCGGCAGCAACCATAAAAACAGGGCAAGTATCGCGACAGCCAATACGCCCACCCAAAATTCCAATATCAGCAACATCATACATGCACCGAAGATGGAGACCAGCGAAGTAGCAGCGATGGGCAGGTGTTCTTCAAAAAAACTGACAAACTCGCGCGATAGGGCAACGCGTGCGGTAATGGCGGAATGCGGTACTTCTCGCTTGCGCTGTTCCAAAACGACCGGGACGGCTATTTCAGTATAGATTTTGGTAAATGTACGCGTATCGGCTATCCTTCGGGCGGCGCCGATTATCCACATTAATAAGACCACCACACCATACAACATTGCCTGCCAGACGTTGCCTTCCATAACGGCATTAATCGCCCAGCCTCCAAACACGGGATATACCAGCAAGAGCAGATTATCCAAGCCGACGAGAGAGAAGGTTGTGATGAGTTTGCGGCGGTGTGTTTGACCGATGTGTTTCAACATTTTCCACATGGTTGCCCTCCTTCCTTATTTAGTATTGAGGGTTTGCGCCATTAATTCGGCCAACGCGTCCAAATCGGCAAACAGTCGGGCTGCACGTTTTTCACCGAAGGCGGTAAAAATTCGTTTGCTGAATTCCTGCATGTTTTGCACCAATGGTGCGGCGGATTCTTTGCCTTGCTCGGTCAGCGACAATAAGCGTTCGCGTTTGTCTTGTTCGCTTTCGTGAAATGTCAGCAAGCCTTGTTCCGCCAGCGTTTTGCATGTGCCGGAAACGGTTTGCTTGGGCAGGCTCCATTCTTCGCCTATGTGTTTTTGAGTGCGGCTGCCTTCGGTGGCCAAGGTGTAGAGAACGGCGAAGGTATTGTAGTTGGTGTTTTGCTGTTTAATCCATTGGTCAAATGCGCTGTCTATGTGGCTGATACGCATGCCGAGTTGGTCGAGCTGATTCATAAATTGGTCTCAATATTGACTAATTGGATGCGGATTATAGTCATGTTTAGGACTAATTGCAAATGGAGGGCCGTCTGAAACAATCATTTTCAGACGGCCTTGAAACCGTTAAAATAATTAATGTAGAAACGATATATTCAAACTACGATAAACCTAATAAAACCATCTTCAGCACATACGCCATGATTCATTTCTTATCTCAAAACATCTCCTCTAAACAAGCCACTGCCATCGGGCTGCTTGCCGTTGCTTTGTGGAGCTTTGTCATTTCTCTGATACGCTCTTTGAGCCTGCATATGGGGGCAGTGGGCGGAGCGGCAATGATGTACACCCTGTCCACCGTATTGATTTGGCTGATTTTCGGCCGGCCGCATTTACGCAATTACAACCGCAGCTATCTGTTTTGGGCGAGTGTGTTTTTTGTCGGCTGCGAACTGTGTTTGTCGCTCTCGGTCGGTTTTGCGCAAAACGCGAGACAGGCGGTGGAAATCGGCATGGTCAATTATTTGTGGCCGACGTTTACCATCGTCGGAGCGGTATATTTCAACAAACAGCCGTCAAAATGGTGGATAGTCATCGGCTTTGTGCTGTCGTTTTTAGGGATTGCCACTGTATTGGGCGGCGATGTCGGCTTGTCAATTTCCGGCATCTACCACAATGTCCGCACCAATCCCGGCGGCTACATCATGGCATTTGCGGATGCGGTGTTTTGGGCGGCATATTGTACGCTGACGGCGCGCGTGAAAGCGGAAGGCAGCAGCGTCGGCTTTTTCTTTGCGCTGGTGTCGATATTGTTGTGGATAGAGTATTTTCTCAGCGGCGCGGATACGTTGAGTTTTGATTCCGTATCGCTCGGCTATGCCGTTGCCGCCGCGTCTTGTATGGGCTTGGGCTATGCAGTGTGGAATATCGGTATTTCGCGCGGCAACCTGACCGTATTGGCAGGCGCATCTTATTTCATTCCGGTATTGTCTGCGGTAGTGTCATCATTTTTGATTAGCGCGCCTTTGTCCATGACATTTTGGCAGGGTGCGGGAATGGTGTGCTTAGGGTCGATTGTATGTTGGTTGGCGACCCGGAGAAAACGGATGGTGTGAGGTAATATCCCATAGTTTTGCGATATAACGAAAACAGCTTTTTTAACAACCAAACATTCTTTCCCATTTTCAGACGGCCTGTTTAAAGTAGCAGTCAGTTTGAGAAATCACGAGAAATGGGAAAGAATCATGACCGTAGCTTCCGCTCCGCTTTTACGCTTCATTACCGCTGGCAGTGTCGATGACGGCAAATCCACCCTCATCGGCCGCCTGCTCTACGACAGCAAAACCTTACTGACCGACCAGATTGACAAGCTCAACCGTGCCACTGAAAACGGCGAAACGCCTGATTTTGCCAGTTTGACAGACGGCCTTGCCGCCGAGCGCGAACAAGGCATTACCATTGACGTGGCCTATCGTTATTTCGCCACGCCCAAACGCAAATTCATTATTGCCGACACGCCGGGACACGAGCAATACACCCGCAACATGGTAACGGGTGCATCGACCGCCGATGCCGCCATCGTCCTGATAGACGCAACGCGCGTCGATTTTTCCGGCAGCGAACCCGTCCTTCTGCCGCAAACCAAACGCCACAGCGCGATTCTGAAACTCTTGGGCTGCCCCAACGTCATCGTCGCCGTCAACAAACTCGACCTGCTCGACTTCGACGAAACCAAATATCAGGCCATTACCGCAGCCTACCGCAAACTGGCTGAACAAATCGGTCTCCAAGCCCAAATCCACTTCCTGCCCATCAGCGCGTTAAAAGGCGACAACATCGTCAACGCCAGCAGCCAAACCCCGTGGTATCAAGGTTTGCCGCTTTTACCCCTGCTCGAAAGCCTGCCCGTCAACCGCCAAAACGCCGCCGACCAAGCCACCCACTTCCCCGTACAGCGCGTCGCACGGCAAGACGGCAGCAGCAGCGACGACTTCCGCGGCTATCAAGGCAGGCTGGAAGCAGGTCGTCTGAAAACCGGAGACGAAATCAAAGTCCTGCCTAGCGGACACACCGCCAAAATCGCCGAAATCTACAATCCAAACGGCAAAACCGAATCTGCCGAGGCAGGGGAAGTGTTGACTGTCGTTTTGGATACCGATATCGATATTTCACGCGGCAACAGTATTGTTTCAGCCGACAGCGCCATTGTTCCCGAACAACAATTTCAAGCCGCGCTTTGCTGGTTTGACGATATTCCGCTCAATCTGCGCCGCAAATATTTGCTGAAGCACACTACCCAAACCACGCCCGTAAAAATCAGCGAAATTGCCTATGTTTGGGACGTGAACACCCTCAGCCGCGTCGAATCCGCCGAAACGCTCAAGCTCAACGACATCGGCAGCGTCAGCCTCAAAACCCAGCAGCCGCTTTCTGCTGCCGCATACGAAGACAACCATGCACAAGGCGCGTTTATTTTGATTGACGAAGCCACCAACCATACTGTCGCAGCAGGCATGATACGCAAAGTCAGTGAAACAAACAGTTTTGAAATTTAAAAGAAAGTTGCAATAAAAAAAGGCCGTCTGAAGTTTCAGACGGCCTGTTATTTTATCCAAGGCGAAATGCTTATGCGCCGTAAACCGGATATTTATTGCACAAAGCAGTCACTTGTTCGCGGACTTTGGCGAGGTTGGCTTCGTCTTCAGGGTTGGCCAATACGTCGGCAACCAAGTTTGCCAATACGCGCGCGTCGGCTTCGTTAAAGCCGCGTGTGGTCATGGCGGCGGAGCCGATGCGGATGCCGGAGGTAACGAATGGTTTTTCCGGATCGTTCGGGATGGCGTTTTTGTTGACGGTGATATGAGCTTTGCCCAAAGCGGCTTCGGCGGCTTTGCCGGTGATTTTCATCGGTTGCAGGTCAACGAGGAAAACGTGGCTTTCAGTACGGCCGGAAACGATGCGCAAACCGCGTTTAACCAACTCTTCCGCCATAGCGGCAGCATTGATTTTCACTTGTTTTGCGTATTGTTTGAACTCAGGTTGCAACGCTTCTTTAAACGCCACGGCTTTGGCAGCGATAACGTGCATCAACGGACCACCTTGCAGGCTTGGGAAGATAGAAGAGTTCAGCGCTTTTTCGTGGGTATTGTCACGGCACAAAATCACACCGCCGCGAGGGCCGCGCAGGGTTTTGTGGGTGGTGGTGGTTACGAAGTCGCAGAATGGTACGGGGTTAGGATATTCGCCGCCGGCAATCAGGCCGGCATAGTGCGCCATGTCGACAAAGAGGTATGCGCCGACTTTATCGGCGATTTCGCGGAATTTTGCCCAATCGATTTGTAGCGCATAGGCAGATGCGCCGGCCACAATCATTTTAGGTTTGTGTTCAAGCGCCAAGCGTTCTACTTCGGCATAATCGAGAACTTCGTTTTCATCCAAACCATAAGTAATGGCGTTGTAGAGTTTGCCGGAGATGTTAACGCTTGCGCCATGGGTCAAGTGGCCGCCGTGTGCCAGAGACATGCCCAAAATGGTGTCGCCCGGTTTCAAAACTGAAGCATATACGGCTTGGTTGGCTTGCGAGCCGGAGTGCGGTTGGACATTGACATATTCTGCGCCAAACAACTCTTTAGCGCGGTCAATCGCCAATTGTTCGACAATATCAACGTATTCGCAGCCACCGTAGTAGCGTTTGCCAGGATAGCCTTCGGCGTATTTGTTGGTCAATTGCGAACCTTGGGCTTCCATAACGGCACAGCTGACGTAGTTTTCAGAGGCGATTAGCTCGACGTGGTCTTGCTGGCGCTTGTCTTCTTGGGCGATGGCTGCTGCCAAATCGGGGTCATATTGTGCGAGGGTAACGCTTTTTGAAAACATGTTCTCGATTCCTTTGTGATGGGCTGAAAATATGGGATGGAGTGCTGCGGATTGGTTCAAGATGAACTATTTTTCTTGCATTGTCAACAATTGTGTCGGGTGTTTGGTTTCAGACGGCCTGAGATTGAAGGGTTTATTTGAAAATATCATCTTGTTTTAAATGAAAATCCATTTTTTCCAGAAGTGCGACCAAATCGGATTCGGCTTGGGCGGCTTTAAGATTTTTTGCCAGTTCTACCAAGGCTACTGCATTTAATCGTTCTTTCTCCAACCGTAGAGCTTCTTCGCTGAAGATTTTGATATTGTCTGCCGATTCGGCGGCATCTATTTTTTCAAATGGATAAAATGATTCTTCGTGCACGGCCAAACCGTCAGGCAAGGGGGCAGCATGGTTGAAATCGGCATCATTGACCGGCATCCATGAAGGATGGTTTTCAAGCAGGATAAATTGTCCGTCCATGCCGTTGATATGACGGAATAGGGTGGTTCGGCCATTGTGTAAACGCATAAGCCCGATTGTATGCCCAAGTCGG
>NZ_JBQCWY010000186.1:0-5298 GCF_051956955.1 Neisseria sp. P0021.S005
TGGCTATTATGGCGCTGGCTGCCGCCGCTTCGCTTGAGCCAGGCGTGTACTTTGCGATGAACAGCCCGGCCGCGCTGATTGGTACAGATGCCAACACAGCTGCCGAAGTCATCACCACTAAACTGAACTTCCCTGTTGATGCCGCAACCTTGTTGCACACTGCTAAAGAAGTGGGCGAAAACACCATTCTGTCTCGTGCAGGCGGTGCGCCAACCCTCGCAGTCGGTATGGCACACATTATGAGCCGTCTGATTCCGGGCGAAGCCATGATGGCGTTCTGGTATCACTTTGCCTTGCTGTTTGAAGCCTTGTTCATCTTGACCGCGGTTGACGCCGGTACACGCGTTGCCCGTTTCATGATTCAAGACTTGGGCAGTATCTTCTACAAACCATTCGGTAACACCGACTCTATCCCTGCCAACTTGGTTGCCACATTCTTTGCAGTGGCATTGTGGGGTTACTTCCTCTATACCGGCGTAACCGACCCTCTAGGTGGTATCAACTCGCTCTGGCCGTTGTTCGGTATCGCCAACCAAATGCTTGCAGGCGTAGCGTTGATTATGTGTACCGTCGTATTAGTGAAAATGAAACGTGACCGCTATGTTTGGGTAACCTTGGTTCCTGCTTTCGGCGTATTGTTTGTAACCTGCTATGCCGGTTTGCAAAAACTATTCCACAGCGACCCGCGCGTCAGCTTCTTGGCTCACGCAGGCAAATACCGCGATGCCTTGGCTTCAGGCGAAGTCCTTGCTCCTGCTAAAGACATTGGCGAAATGTCACAAATCATCTTCAACGACCAAATCAATGCCGGTCTGACCGCTTTGTTCTTGGCAGTTGTCGTGATTGTCGCCGTGTACGGTTTCCGTACCGCCATGAAAGCCCGCAAAGTCGGCTGGCCAACTGCTAAAGAAATTCCAGCAGTGTACCGCGACGGTAAGCAGCCGGAGGCTCAGCATGAAGCATAAGCTCGCATCTTGGTGGAAAACCATCAAGTTGACAGCAAACTTGATGGCCGGTGTCCCAGATTATGAAAACTACGTTGCCCGCCAGCGCAAACATAATCCCAATGCGCCGGTCATGACCGAGCTGCAATTCCAAGACTACTGCCGCAAACGCCGTTGCGGTAGCAACGGCGGACGCTGTTGTTAATGAAGGCATGAAAAAAGGCCGTCTGAAAATACTTTCAGACGGCCTTTTTAGTTCGATAAATTATTTATCTTGAGCGTTTTTTTGTTCGCGGACAACCCATTGGGCAATGTCAGAACCCAATACTTTGGAAGTACGGTTCAAGACGGCACAAGAGCTTTTATAAGCGCCAAACATACCGCCGGAAGAATTGCGGGTAAAGGTTTTTTTGCCAACTTGTTTGCCGTCAACCTGAGACCTTTGCAAAAATAGTCTGTTAACGAAATTTGACGCATAAAAATGTGCTAAAAAATTTTCAATCGACTAAAACCTTTCTGATATTGAGAAAAAGTGGAAGAAATCAGGGAGGTTCCTCATTTTGAAAATGGTGTTGAGCATAAAATTTTAATAACTTATGTTATTGCAAAGGTCTCATACAAAGTGGCTGAAACAGCCATACCTTTGGCGTGGCCGATAAAGGCATTGCCTGCACTCATGGCCGAAGTAATGGCGATATCTGCGTATGTGCCTTGTTTTTTACCGTCACGGACAACCGTTACATCGCTTTTGGCTGCAGTTTCTTGCAAAGATTTGGACATGATGCCGCCCACTTCTAAACACTCGGAAACAATACGGGTATCGATTTCTTCTTCATCGCGGTAAGGAATGTTTTCATCAATATGGACATCTGCGCTGGCAAATGCAGATGCAAACAAGAATGCGGTTGCAAGGATACGGTTAGGAGACATAGTAGGGTACCTGAAATGGAATGTTAAAAAGAGTTGTTATTGTATAACGGCATTTACACTCAATCAACATAAGTTAAATAGGAAAAGATTTTGTTGAAATAGCTGTTATAGCAAGATAATCAAAAGGCCGTCTGAAATACTGCTATTCAGACGGCCTTTTGATTGGGGCATTAATTTGTTCTGGTCAAATAAGGCAGGGGATCGACTGCTTTGCCGTTGAGACGAACTTCAAAATGAAGCTTGACGCTGTCTGAATCGCTGCTGCCCATGGTAGCGATAACTTGGCCTGCTTGGACTTTTTGATCTTTTTGTACAAAAAGTGTGTCGTTGTGGGCGTAGGCGGTAATGGTGTATTCATTGTGGCTGATCAAAATCAGCTTGCCGTAACCGCGGACTTCTTCGCCAACGTAGATGACGGTACCGGCTGCGGCAGAGCGGATTTGTTGGCCTTGTGTGCCTGCAATATCTATGCCTTTGCTGGTGGTGCCGTTGTAGCGTTGGATAATGGAGGATGAAGCGTTATCGGTCGGCCATTGCAGGTTCAATCGGTTGATCGGGGTAACGGCGGTTGCTTGGCGTTGCTGCGTAGCAGTATTGCGGGAGGCAACATGACGGCGGACGCGCAATATTTGGCCGACTTCAATTTGTGAGGCGTTGTGAAGGTTATTCCATGCAACCAGTGTATTGACGTTTTGTCCGTAGCGTTTGGCGATTTGGGTCAGGGTATCGCCGGGACGGACTTTGTAGTAGCCGTCAGGTACGGCACGGTTGGAAGAGGTATTGTTGCCGGCGCAGGCTGCTAAGACGGCAATGGTGCTAATAAGTGCCAGACGTTTCAAGGCCGTCTGAAAGGTGGAAATAAAGTTTGTATTCATGGATTATTTCAAAATGTATCGTTATGCTATGTATGATAGATGGGAAGAGTGAAAAAAGGTTCACTCAAAAGGCATGGGGTAAAATACAGAAAGGCAGTATATTAACATTGAAAATTTGTAGATATATCGGCATATTTTTTTATCATTTTGATGATAAAGGATTTTTTTAGTAAGGTAAAAGAAAGTGAAAGTTTTTTCAGACGGTATTGAATAAGGCAATAAAAATCCCCTGCCGGGATAAACGGGCAGGGGATTTTTGTCTTATTGAACTTATTTGTTCAATTCGTTAGCCAGATACAGCCAGGTTTCAATGACGGTATCAGGGTTGAGCGATACGCTCTCGATACCTTCTTCAACCAGCCATTTGGCAAAGTCCGGATGGTCTGATGGACCTTGACCGCAAATACCGACGTATTTGTTTTGTTTGCGGCAAGCAGAGATTGCCAAGTGCAACATCACTTTAACGGCAGGGTTGCGCTCGTCGAAGGAGTCGGATACCAAACCGCTGTCACGGTCGAGGCCGAGGGTCAGCTGGGTCATGTCGTTAGAGCCGATGGAGAAGCCGTCGAAGTATTGCAGGAATTGTTCTGCCAATACAGCGTTGCTTGGCAACTCGCACATCATGATCAGGCGCAGGCCGTTTTTGCCGCGTTCCAAACCGTTTTCTTTCAGGGCTTTAACAACAGCTTCCGCTTCACCCAAAGTACGAACGAATGGAATCATGATTTCGACGTTGGTCAAGCCCATTTCATCGCGAACGCGTTTCAAGGCTTTACACTCGAGTGCGAAGCAGTCTTTGAAGTTATCGGCTACATAACGCGCTGCACCACGGAAGCCCAACATTGGGTTTTCTTCGTGTGGTTCGTAGATGCTGCCACCCACCAAGTTAGCGTACTCGTTGGATTTGAAGTCAGACATACGGACGATGGTTTTGCGTGGATAAACCGAAGCAGCCAAAGTTGCCACACCTTCTGCGATTTTATCGACATAGAAGTCGACAGGAGAGGCATAGCCGGCGATGCGGCGGGTAATTTCCGCTTTCAACTCATTGTCTTGTTTGTCAAATTCCAACAAGGCTTTAGGGTGGATACCGATTTGACGGTTGATGATGAATTCCATACGCGCCAAGCCGATACCTTCGCTAGGCAGGTTGGCGAAGCTGAATGCCAATTCAGGGTTACCAACGTTCATCATCACTTTGACAGGGGCTTTAGGCATGTTGTCCAAAGCAACATCGGTAATTTGTACGTCCAGCAGGCCGGAGTAGATGAAGCCGGTATCGCCTTCGGCACAAGATACGGTAACTTCTTGGCCTTCGGACAGCAGATCGGTAGCGTCGCCACAACCTACAACAGCCGGAATACCCAATTCACGCGCGATAATCGCTGCGTGGCAGGTACGGCCGCCACGGTTGGTCACGATGGCGGAAGCACGTTTCATTACCGGTTCCCAATCCGGGTCGGTCATGTCGGTAACGAGTACGTCGCCTGCTTCAACGGAATCCATCTCGGAAGCATCTTTCACCAAGCGAACTTTACCTTGGCCAACTTTTTGACCGATGGCACGACCTTCGCACAAGACAACTTTTTCGCCGTTGATAGAGAAGCGGCGCAGGTTGCGGCTGCCGTCTTCTTGAGATTTTACAGTTTCAGGGCGTGCTTGCAGGATGTAGAGTTTGCCATCCAAGCCGTCACGGCCCCATTCGATGTCCATTGGGCGGCCGTAGTGTTTTTCGATGGTCAGCGCGTAATGAGCCAACTCGGTTACTTCGGCGTCGGTAATGGAGAAGCATTGACGGTCTTCTTCAGGTACATCAACGTTGGTTACAGATTTACCGGCTTCGGCTTTGTCGGTAAAGATCATTTTGATTTGTTTCGAACCCATGGTTTTGCGCAGGATAGCCGGTTTGCCTGCTTTCAAAGTAGGTTTGAATACATAGAATTCGTCAGGGTTTACCGCGCCTTGTACGACGTTTTCGCCCAGACCGTAAGAAGAGGTAACGAAAACGACTTGGTCGTAACCGGATTCGGTATCGATGGTAAACATCACACCGGAGGCACCGCTGTCAGAGCGCACCATGCGTTGTACGCCGGCAGAAAGGGCAACGATGTCGTGCTCGAAGCCTTTGTGGACACGGTAAGAAATGGCACGGTCGTTATACAGGGAAGCGAATACATGGTGCATCGCTTCTTTAACGTTATCCAAGCCGTTGATGTTCAGGAAGGTTTCTTGTTGGCCGGCAAAAGAAGCGTCCGGCAAGTCTTCTGCTGTTGCGGAAGAACGTACGGCAACGGAGATATCCGCACCGCCGGCATCGGCAACCATTTTGTTCCAAGCTGTTTCGATTTCAGCATCCAGCTGCTCAGGGAACGGAGTATCCAAAATCCATTGACGGATTTCTTTACCCACGCGCCCCAACTCGGCAACGTCTTCAACATCCAGTTGTTTCAGGGCTTCGGAAATACGCTCGCTCAGACCATTGTGAGCCAGGAAAGCACGATAAGCTTCGGCTGTGGTTGCAAAACCGCCGGGAACGCGCACGCCTTTTT
>NZ_JBQCWY010000187.1:0-5274 GCF_051956955.1 Neisseria sp. P0021.S005
GTTTCGTGGTCTGCACGCGTTGTTCGGGGATGTTTAAGGCCAAGGATTATCTGTCGGGCAACCTGCCGGCCGATCCGGCTCATCTGCCTGTGGCGGTAACGGATGTGCGCCTCGTGCATAACATCGGCGCGCAAATCCTCAAGCATTCCAAACTCTCGCGCAAAGAAATTTCCAATTTGCTCAACAGCGCGATCAAGGAAGAGCCTAAGGCGGAAGAGCAGGCGGCGGTCAAAACGCGCAAGGACGGTTTCAACTGGACGTTGGCATCGCTGATTGCGCTGACGGTTTTGATTATGCAACTCTTTTATCTTGCCCTGCTATGAGTGCCATCGCCCATTTTGTTGCCAGCTTTCGCGAGGCCGCGCCCTATATACAATATTTGCGCGGCAAAACCATGGTGGTCGGCGTGACCGACAGCTTGTTGGAAGGCGAAACCCTGATTCGTTTGGCCGCAGATTTGAACCTGTTGGCCAGCTTGGGCTTGCGTTTGGTCTTGGTACATGGTTCGCGGCATTTGCTCGACAAATTGGCTTCGGGTCGGGATTTTGTTCCGAAATACAGCGGCAGCCGACGAATTACCGATGAAGCAACTTTGATGGAAGTGAAGCAGGTGGCGGGGATTATCCGCAGCGATGTCGAAGCCGCCTTGTTCAGCAGCGTATCCGCACCGCAACGGAGCAAGCCGCCGGTTATCGCGTGCGGCAACTTTATTACCGCCCGTCCGTTGGGCGTTATCGACGGTGTGGACATGGGCTATACCGGTACCGTCCGCAAAATCGACGCAGAAGAAATCCGTTTGCGCTTAGATGGCGGCGCCGTGGTGCTGATCAGCCCTTTGGGGCATTCGTACAGCGGCAAAACCTTCAATCTGAGTATGTGTGAAACCGCTCAGGAAGTGGCAATGGCTTTGCAGGCGGAGAAGCTGGTTTTCTTGACCGAAGAAGCCGGTATCCGTCGTGCCGACGGCTCTTTGGCCAATACTTTGTCTGTCGGTGAAGTGCAGGAGCTGATACACGATAATCCCGATGCGCCGGCCGATTTGTTGCATGCAGCGGTAGGTGCGTTGGAAAACGGCGTATCGCGGGTGCAGATTCTCAACGGCCGTGAAGACGGCAGCCTGTTGCGCGAGCTGTTTACCCGCGAGGGCAGCGGTACATCTATTGCCCGTGAGCCGTTTGTTTCCATCCGTCAGGCACGCAGCGACGACATTCCGCACATCATCGCCTTAATCCGTCCGTTGGCGGAACAAGGCATCTTGTTACACCGCAGCCGCGAGTATTTGGAAAACCATATTTCTAGTTTTTCCGTATTGGAACACGATCAAAACATTTACGGCTGCGTGGCGTTGAAAACCTTTTCCGAACCGGACTGCGGCGAATTGGCCTGCCTGGTGGTGTCGCCCGAAGCGCGTGATGGCGGCTACGGCGAATTGCTGTTGGAACATCTGTTTCAAAAAGCACGCGCCTTAAATATTAAAACGCTCTTCGCCTTATCCACGCATACGGGCGAATGGTTTGTCGAACGAGGCTTTCAGACGGCCTTAGCCGATGACCTGCCTGCCGAACGCCGGCAGGAATACAATGCCAACGGCCGCAATTCCAAAGTATTTGTTTATGACTTGCAGGCCGTCTGAAAACTCCAATCCTATTATCCGTTTTTAAAAATTACTCAAATCTTATGTTGAAAATCATCTCTGCCAACGTCAACGGCATCCGCTCCGCCTATAAAAAAGGTTTTTATGAATACATCGCCGCATCGGGCGCGGACATTGTCTGCGTGCAGGAACTGAAAGCTCAAGAAGCCGACCTGTCAGACGATATGAAGAATCCGCACGGTATGCACGGCTACTGGCATTGCGCCGAAAAGCGCGGTTACAGCGGCGTGGCGGTGTACAGTAAACGCAAACCCGACAATGTGCAAATCGGCATGGGCATTGAAGAATTCGACAGGGAAGGCCGTTTTGTCCGTTGCGATTTCGGCAAGTTGTCGGTAATTTCGCTGTATCTGCCCAGCGGCAGCAGCGCGGAAGAGCGCCAACAAGTGAAATACCGCTTTTTGGACGCGTTCTATCCCATGCTCGAAGCCATGAAAAACGAAGGGCGCGATATCGTCGTCTGCGGCGACTGGAACATTGCCCACCAAAACATCGACTTGAAAAACTGGAAGGGCAATCAGAAAAATTCGGGCTTCTTGCCAGAAGAGCGCGAATGGATAGGCAAAGTCATCCACAAACTCGGTTGGACGGATATGTGGCGCACACTTTATCCCGATGTGCCGGGCTATACCTGGTGGAGTAACCGCGGACAAGCGTATGCGAAAGATGTCGGGTGGCGTATCGATTATCAGATGGTGACGCCGGAGTTGGCCGCCAAGGCCGTTTCCGCACACGTTTATAAAGATGAAAAATTCTCAGATCACGCCCCGTTAGTTGTGGAGTATGACTATGTTGCCGAATAAGGTTTTTGGTAAATATGATTGGAATATAAACGGCAAGACTGGCGTAGGTGCGGCGTGGGTCGTGGCGGCATTTGTATTGCCCATGCTGGTGTGGGCGGTGTTTATGTTGGCACGGATGTCCGGTTGGGTTGCGCCGACCAAGGCCAATCCGACGTGGGCGTTGGTATGGCTGCTGTTTTCTCTGCCTTGCCTGCTGATTGCGGCCAAATGTTTTGCTTGGAAGGGTTGGCGGCTGATTGCCAACATCGTACTTTGTTTGGCGACTTGTGCCATCCTCAGCGTGCCAGCCGCATTGCTGATTGCATTTACACTCAACGACTTGCTCAAATAGGCCGTCTGAAATGCAGAGCTTCGAACTCGAAGAAATGGCACTGTTTCTGATACGCGATGCGGATGAAGCGGAAATGTGGATAGATCGCTGGGCGGTCAGCTATCCGATTGTTCAAACTGCCGAAGCCGATAGTCGGCAAACCATTTCCGAATGGCAACACGCTATTCAGACGGCCTTCGACCATATCGTCAGCAGAAATATTGCCGTCGTGGCTCATGGTGCCGGCGTGTCCGCATTTTTAGCATGGCTGTACCAAGCCGACATCCTGACGCAAAAACGCCTGACCAATATTATTTTGGTCTCGCCGCGTCCCGAAGCTTTTCCCAAGGACGAAATCCATACGTTCCAACGTGTCCGCTGTCCTTGCCGTACGGCGTTGGTCATCGCCGAAACAAACGGCACGCCACGCGATTGGGCGCAAGAACAGGCTGACCGCTGGCATGCACGCCTGCTTCAATCGCCGCATTCGGGCCAGTTAAACGGCGCACTCAGCGGCTGGCAATGGGGCATGAAGCTGATGCAGGAAATGCTGTTGAGTAAGTAGTTTAGAAGTGCCTATCAAGAAGAGAGGCCGTCTGAAACCGATATGTGTTTCAGACGGCCTTTGTTTACAAATATCATGTTAAATATAATTAAAAGAAACTATTCTCATTTCTTTTGTGAGACAATATAATTCGGTTGTTTCGTTAAATTGAGTATAAAAATGCAAATACCATTTCATTTGGCTTTATTACCCACGCTGATTATCGCTTCTTTCCCTGTTACTGCCGCCGATACGCAGGACAATGGTGAACATTACACCGCTACTTTGCCCACTGTTTCTGTGGTCGGGCAGTCTGACACCAGCGTACTCAAGGGCTACATCAACTACGACGAAGCCGCCGTTACCCGCAACGGACAGCTCATCAAAGAAACGCCGCAAACCGTCGATACGCTCAATATCCAGAAAAACAAAAATTACGGTACGAACGATTTGAGTTCCATCCTCGAAGGCAATGCCGGCATTGACGCTGCCTACGATATGCGCGGCGAAAGCATTTTCCTGCGCGGCTTCCAAGCCGATGCATCCGATATTTACCGCGACGGCGTGCGCGAAAGCGGACAAGTGCGTCGCAGTACCGCCAACATCGAGCGCGTGGAAATCCTGAAAGGCCCGTCTTCCGTCCTTTACGGCCGCACCAACGGCGGTGGCGTTATCAACATGGTCAGCAAATACGCCAACTTCAAACAAAGCCGCAACATCGGTGCAGTTTACGGCTCGTGGGCAAACCGCAGCCTGAATATGGACATCAACGAAGTGCTGAACAAAAACGTCGCCATCCGCCTCACCGGCGAAGTCGGGCGCGCCAATTCGTTCCGCAGCGGCATAGACAGCAAAAATGTCATGGTTTCGCCCAGCATTACCGTCAAACTCGACAACGGCTTGAAATGGACGGGACAATATACCTACGACAATGTGGAGCGCACGCCCGACCGCAGCCCGACCAAGTCCGTGTACGACCGCTTCGGACTGCCTTACCGCATGGGCTTTGCCCACCCGAACGATTTTGTGAAAGACAAGCTGCAAGTTTGGCGTTCCGACCTTGAATACGCCTTCAATGACAAATGGCGCGCCCAATGGCAGCTTGCCCACCGCACGGCGGCGCAGGATTTCGACCATTTTCATGCAGGCAGCGAAAACGGCAGCCGAATCAAACGCAACTACGCCTGGCAGCAGACCGACAACAAAACCCTGTCGTCCAATTTCACGCTCAACGGCGACTACAACATCGGCCGTTTTGAAAACCACCTGACCGTAGGCATGGATTACAGCCGCGAACACCGCAACCCGACATTGGGTTACAGCCGCGCCTTTACTGCCTCCATCGACCCTTACGACCGCGCAAGCTGGCCGGCTTCGGGTAGATTGCAGCCCGTACTGACCGAAAACCGCCACAAAGCCGACTCCTACGGCATCTTTGTGCAAAACATCTTCTCCGCCACGCCCGATTTGAAATTCGTCCTCGGCGGCCGTTACGACAAGTACACCTTCAATTCAGAAAACAAACTCACCGGCAGCCGCCGCCAATACAGCGGTCACTCATTCAGCCCCAACATCGGCGCAGTGTGGAACGCAACGCCTGCCCACACGCTCTACGCCTCGTATAACAAAGGCTTCGCACCTTATGGCGGACGCGGCTATTTGAGCATCGATACGTCGTCTTCCGCCGTGTTCAACGCCGACCCCGAGTACACCCGCCAATACGAAACCGGCGTTAAAAGCAGTTGGCTAGACGACCGCCTCAGCACTACGTTGTCTGCCTACCAAATAGAACGCTTCAATATCCGCTACCGCCCCGACGCGCAAAATGATCCCTACACTTGGGCAGTCGGCGGTAAACACCGTTCGCGTGGCGTGGAATTGTCCGCCATCGGGCAAATCATTCCCAAAAAACTCTATCTGCGCGGTTCGTTGGGCGTGATGCAGGCGAAAGTCGTTGAAGACA
>NZ_JBQCWY010000188.1:0-5184 GCF_051956955.1 Neisseria sp. P0021.S005
AAAACTAAATCCGCTATATAAATAAAAGGGAAAACATGAGTATCAAAGAATGGCCCGAAGGGGAGCGGCCGCGCGAGAAGCTCTTGGCGCACGGTGCGGCTGCGTTGAGTGATGCGGAGTTGCTGGCGATTTTGCTGCGTGTCGGAACGCGAGGTATAAGCGCGGTTGATTTGGCGCGTTATTTGTTGAGTGAGTTTGGCAGCTTGGGGACGCTGATGAGTGCGGATGCCAAAACACTCGCTGCTTATAAGGGCATGGGCTTGGCGAGCTATACTCAGTTTGCAGTGGTCAAAGAAATCGGGCGGCGGATTTTGGGTGAAGATTTGCAGGAGCAGATTGTTCTGTCAAACCCGAAATCGGTTGCGGATTATCTGCGCCTGCATCTTGGACATGAAAAAATTGAGGTCAGCGTTGCTTTGCTGCTTAACCGTCAAAATCAATTGATTGCGGTACGGGAATTGTCGCGCGGTACGGTGGCGGAAAATACGGTTTATATCCGTGAAATCGTTAAATTGGCATTGGATGAATATGCCGACAGTTTGATTTTGGCACACAATCATCCGGGCGGTTCGGCAAGGCCGTCTGAATCTGATGTGCAGTTTACAGAGCGTTTGAAACAGGCTTTAAGTTTGGTCGATATTACGCTGTTGGATCATTTTATCGTGACGGCAAAAGAAACCTGCTCTTTGCGCGAACAGGGCTATATGTAAGGATGAATGTTCAGACGGCCTCAGTAGGATTGGTTACCTTACTGAGGCCGTCTGAAGGATTATTGCGTTACTTCATCGGAGGAATCTTCTTTGTGGATGATTTCTTCCGATTTTGGCTTTTCTTTGCTCTTTTCTTTTTCTTTGCTCTTTTCTTTTTTACCGTCAGGAATGGCGGCATCAATCACTGCCCCCGTTCCTTTGACAACCAATTTTCCGGCAGTCAGGACGGTTGTAGCAGCCAAATCGACAGCCGCGCCTACAACGCAGCCGTTAAGCGTCAGACAAAGGGCAAGTACCGGAAGCAGGCGTTTTGTGCATCTCAATGGCTGCATCCGCAGTGTCCTTCGTGATGATGGCCGCATCCGAGTGCTTCTTGCCAAGCATCATCATCGCCGTCAAATTCTTCGACTTCGTCAAATTCACCGTTTTCTACCATGCTTACCAGCTCTTCCAAGCTTTCTGCACCTTCTACCCAAAAGCAGGGAATATCGGGCGGCGTGCCGGGGGCAAGCAGGGCGGCTTGCTGGTCGTGCCAAGCAATCCAATAGCCGTTTTGTGTTTGTACGAATACGGCATCGGGATGGATGGTTTCGTTTTCGGTATTGACCAGCATTCTGGCGGTGATATCGGTTTGAAAAGGTAAGGTTTGCATGATGGTTTGAGAATGTGAGAAAAGAAAGTATTGTAACATGGCGAAAACAAACGCACCGTCTGAGTCAGGCGGTGCGTTTGTATCTCGGCAACTTGGGTGCGGTCAGTTTAGAGTATCAGCCGCCCCGGGAATGTCATTCCGTCAAGATTATTTGTCGTCGTTAGCCAAAACGAAGCGGTAAATAGCCGCGCCAACTGCTGCGCCGGCAATAGGAGCCAACCAGAACAACCACAATTGTTCAACAGCCCAGCCGCCTTGGAACAAGGCAACGCCGGTAGAACGTGCAGGGTTGACGGAAGTATTGGTTACAGGAATGCTGATCAAGTGAATCAGGGTCAGACCAAGGCCGATGGCGATAGGAGCAAAGCCGGCCGGAGCTAGTTTGTCGGTAGAACCCATGATAATGATTAGGAAGAATGCGGTCAGTACGAATTCGATCAGCAAAGCAGCCATCATGTCGTAACCGTTAGGAGAGTGTTCGCCGAAACCGTTGCTGGCAAAGCCGGAAGCAACAGCATCAAAACCGGTTTTACCGGAAGCAATCAGATACAGAACGCCCGCAGCGGCAATCGCACCGATCACTTGGGATACGATGTAAGGCAACAGGTCTTTACCGTTAAAACGGCCGCCGATGAAAAGGCCGACGGAAACGGCAGGGTTGAAGTGGCCGCCGGAAATGTGGCCAACGGCGTAAGCCATGGTCAGTACGGTCAAACCGAATGCTAAAGCGACACCGGCAAAGCCAATGCCAAGTTCAGGATAGGTTGCTGCCAAAACTGCGCTGCCGCAGCCGCCGAATACCAGCCAGAAAGTGCCGAAAAATTCTGCAAAATATTTTTTCATTTGTTTTTCCTCGTAAAGGGTGGGGTGTTGCCGAAGGCATGAATCATAATAATATTGCTTTTAATCGAAAAACGGATTTACCTGTTTTTTCCGGTCTTGACAAAAGGCCGTCTGAAAATGGTGACAAATGGATAGGGATATATCTTGCAGGTCGAATTTTGTTTATTGAGGCTGGGTTTATTTAATAACGAAGCAAATGCCGTTAATGCAAAAGCATTTGGTTTCGTAGGTAATATTATTTACAGATTATTAATTTGATCGGAATCTTTGAACTGATTATCTGATAAAAAAGGCCGTCTGAAAAGTTTTCAGACGGCCTTAATTTTAAACAAAGATAAATTAATCCAGATGGTCGCTGCTTTGCGCCAAGATGGTGCGGTTGCCGTTGTTTTCCGCCGGGGAAACAATACCGTCGGCTTCCATTTGGTCAATCAGGCGGGCAGCGCGGTTGTAGCCGATGCGCAGTTGGCGTTGGATATTGGAAATGCTGGCCTTACGCGATTTCAAGACAACGGAAACGGCTTCATCATACATGGGGTCGAGGTCGCTGTCGTTGCTGCGGCTGGTACCGGTAAAGTCCTCGTTCGAACCGCTGCTTAAAATATCGTCGATATAATCAGGCGCGCCGAATTGTTTCAGGTATTCCACTACGCGGTGTACTTCATTATCAGATGCGAACGCTCCGTGTACGCGTTGCGGATAGCCGGTGCCGGGCGGCAGGAACAGCATATCGCCTTGGCCGAGCAAGTTTTCTGCACCCATTTGGTCAAGAATCGTGCGGCTGTCGATTTTGCTGGACACTTGGAATGCAATGCGTGTCGGAATATTGGCTTTAATCAGGCCGGTAATGACATCCACGCTTGGGCGTTGGGTGGCAAGAATCAAATGGATACCGGCTGCACGCGCTTTTTGGGCAAGACGGGCAATCAGTTCTTCAATTTTCTTGCCTGCGGTCATCATCAAGTCGGCAAACTCATCTACCACGACCACGATAAACGGCAGTTTTTCCAATGGCTCAGGATTTTCAGGCGTGAGGCTGAACGGGCTGCCGATTTTTTCGCCACGCGCGGCGGCTTCGGCAATTTTTTGGTTGAAACCGGCAAGGTTGCGCACGCCCATAAAGCTCATCAGGCGATAGCGTTTTTCCATTTCGTTGACGCACCAGTTCAGGGCGTTTGCAGCCAATTTCATATCGGTCACGACAGGGGCGAGCAGGTGCGGAATGCCTTCGTAAATGCTCAGCTCCAGCATTTTCGGGTCAATCATAATCATGCGCACGTCTTCCGGCGTTGCTTTGAAGAGCATGGACAGAATCATGGCGTTCACGCCTACGGATTTACCCGAACCGGTCGTGCCGGCAACCAGCAGATGCGGCGCTTTGGCCAAGTCGGTGACGACAGGCTGGCCGGTGATGTCTTGGCCGAGCGCGAGGGTTAGTTTGGATTTGGACTCGGTAAACGCAGGCGAATTGAAGATTTCGCTCAGGCGGATCATTTGGCGTTTCGGATTAGGTAATTCCAAGCCCATGCAGGTTTTGCCTGGGATAGTTTCCACCACGCGGATGGAAGCCACGCCAAGCGAGCGCGCCAAGTCTTTTTCAAGGTTCAAAACGGCACTGCCGCGTACGCCGACATCAGGCTCGATTTCGTAGCGCGTAATGACCGGGCCGGAATAGGAGTCCATCACTTTGACTTTAACTTTGAACTCGGCCAGTTTTTCTTCGATGGTAATGCTGTTTTCCAGCAGCTGTTCTTCAGTTTGCGAGGCGCTTGGGTCAAACTGCGGCGGCAGGAGCAGGGCAGTGGTCGGTAGAAGCGCATCGGTCAGTGTTGCCGAAGTTGGAATAGCTATGCTTGGCGTACTCTCTTGAACGCTTGGTTCTACGGTTTGAACAGGTGTTTCAACGACTGTCTGTGTATATTCAGACGGCCTTGCGATTGTTTCAACAGATTCAACGGGTCCAATGGTTTCAACCGCTTGAATAGCTTCTGCTTCCGCTTGTACAGGCGCTTCCGGCTCACCATCGAATTCTGTTTCTTCGACGGCAGATTCGCTGATTAAATAATCGCGGATACTGCGTTCAGGTTGGTTGCTGACGTGCGCATTGACTTGCGAATCAAAAATCGGCACTTGGATTTTATGTTCAAAAGCAGGCGGCTCGGGGATGTCAATCGGCGCAATCGAGGTTTGGAAAACGGGTGGTTCGGGAATATCGGTTTTAGCCATAGGGACAACCGGTACGGCAGGTGGCTCGACTACGGTTGCGTTTGGTGCGGCAGGTCGGGAGATATAAGGGGATTTTTTAACAGGCGCAGCCGGTTTCGGATGGGACGGTGTTGCCGGTGCGGCAGGTTGTGGTGCAACAGCTTCCGTAGCAGCTTGTTTGCGCGCCCATCTTTCGGCGGCCGCCTCAGTATGGCGGACTTGGCGGCGCAGGCTGGCAGGACGGCTGATTTGTCCCAAGTTGGCCAAAATTTCGTCATTTTCGATGGTGCGCGGAGAGTAGTCGCGCAATGGGGCAACGGCTGCGGCCAGTTTGTGGCGTGCGGCGGTACGGCGGGCAAGGTTGTCGTGAATATCTTCTGCTTGGATTTCAGATGGGAATGCCTGCATGGAAGTATAGGGGAGGATGGCTTCCTTTTCGGCAGTTCTTAAGGCCGTCTGAACGGTTTCGATATGCGGCGCATTGGCTTCTGCCACGCGGACATTGTTGGCACGCGCCAAGGCACGCTCGCGTGTGCGGCGCAAGATAGGGTCGTTGTAGTCGATGATTTCCATACCTGTCATCGGTAGGGATGAAGCGCGCAATAATGGGGTTTCAACTTCGTCTTTGTAAATCGGCGCATTTTTTTCGGCTAAATGCTCGTTCCATTCCTCAACCGCAGCTTCATGCAGGGAACGGGTGGCTTCTTCTAATGTGATTTCTTCAAAATTGCTCTTTTGCACCAAAGATGGGCTGTATTCGGGCGTTTCCATTTG
>NZ_JBQCWY010000189.1:0-5124 GCF_051956955.1 Neisseria sp. P0021.S005
CTTCGGTCAGGCGGTTCAGTTTCACCAGAGGTGTGTTGCCGATCAGCTCGGTAATATTATTTGCAATTTTCATTTCCTGCTCCTGATTTAGATGTAATACAGCCTGCATATTAAACTCAGGCCGTCTGAAAAACCAATATCGAAAATTTCTTTCTTTATAACTTTTGGTTCAAGCGCGGTCAATATCCACTGCGCTCAAAAATCAATGTAACGGCAACTACAGCCTGCATCACGACGGCAACCATCCAACCTGCCCACATCTGCCGCATACTGAAAAGAGAGGCAGACTGCTTGCAAACAACCACTCTGTGCAGATAAAACACCAGCATCAGGACGCCCTGCAATGCAAACCAATAAATGGGTTTCAAAGCATAAATTTTCAGCAAGGCCGCCCACGCAAAAACCGCGCCCGCCAGCGGCAAGATGAAATAAACCACGCCTACCAAGAAAACAAAAGCCAAAGTCATGACGACATTGGAAACCGCAAATAAGGTCAAACCGGCATATTCGCCTGCCGACCAAAACTTTTTGTCTTCCGTTTTACTGCAGTCATCAATAAAGAAGAAAATACTGGCGATTGTCAGATAAAAATGAGGGATGAACAAAGGGCCTGTATGCGTAAAGCCCCATATTCCGGGCAACAAGCGTGCGCCCAGTGCCGAAATCCCCAGCCACAACAACACCGTAGCCCAAAGCCATTGAAACCGCTGCGCGCGAAAAATAAATGCCAACGATACCGCAGCATACGCGACGGCAAACCAAAAATCCAAAGAAACCATCATGAATACTGCAACTCGCCTTCAAAAACAGTTTCCGCAGGGCCGGTCATTTGCACATCGCCACCTTCTTCCCAACTGATAAACAATTCACCTCCAGGCAGAGTAACACGCACAGGCGCACCCGCTTTCAGCAAGCCATTGCGCACGCCTGCCACCACGGCCGCACACGCTCCAGTGCCGCAAGCCTGAGTTTCCCCCACCCCGCGTTCAAACACTCGCAGGCGGACTGACAATTCATCTTCAACCTGCAAAAAGCCGACATTGACCCGTTCAGGAAACTGCTCGTGCGATTCAATAGCGCCGCCCCAATATTCCACCGGCGCAGTCTCAACATCATCAACCAAAATCACCGCATGCGGATTACCCATATTCACACAGCTTACCGGTACAGACTCCAAACCGACCAAGACAATATGTGTCAGCGCATCTTCATTTTCACCATGTGCAGGCACAAACGGAATTTCAGACGGCATGAAACGCGGTTTACCCATATTGACGGTAACCAAACCGTTATCCAACAGCTTCGGTACAATAATCCCTTTGGCCGTTTCGACCAAAATTTCCGTTTTATCCGTCAAACCCTTATCCGCGACAAAACGCGCAAAACAACGCGCTCCATTGCCGCACTGCTCTACTTCCCGACCATCGGCATTGAAAATGCGGTACCGAAAATCGACCGCATCAGAAGAAGGCTTCTCCACTACCAAAAACTGATCAAAACCCACGCCGCGATAGCGGTCTGCCCATTGGGCAAGCGGCGCAGTCAACGGATCAAAGTCCTGATCGATGGCATTAACCACCATAAAATCATTGCCCAAGCCGTGCATCTTCGTAAATTTCAAAGTTTTCATTATTTATTCACATTCTTATTAAATCATTATTTCGGCACATTCTACACCAGAATGATATATTCGTTTCTATCTTGTTTCTCAGACGGCCTTGCGCCCTTTTACCAATACTAACACCAGCCACCCCGCAAAAATACTATACTTCCCACATTACAAATATTTCTTATTACAAGGATACACATTATGAAAAAAATTCTCTTACCTGCCCTTTTGGCCGCTTCACTCAGCGCATGTACAGTCGGCACGCCCGGTGTTTCCGTCGGCTTAGGCGTCGGCACCAGCATCGGCCGCCATGTCGGCCTGGGTACATCCATCAACATCCCTGTCGGCTTGGATAAAACCAAAACCACCAAAGGCACGGATTCAGACGGCATCCGTATCTCAGAAGAACAAATCGTGACCTATTTTGATGCACACGGCACACCCAGCAACAGCGCAGTCAAAGGTGGCTTCCATCGCCAACTGATCAGCAAACGTAACAACGAATACGTCGTCCAAGACTTTTACAGCGACAACAGTCAAAAACGCACGGACCCCTACGTTCTCAGCCGTAACCAACTGATGCAGTTCCGCGCCACGCCAAGCAATGGCTCGTTAACCACTTACGCCTACAACGGCACGGTGATGCAGCAACAAGTATTCCAAAACGGCAAATTGGTTAACGCCAAATACTAAAGGCCGTCTGAAACGGCTGAGGAGCATGTGAAACTTGATTACAAAATATTTTTAACATTCAAACATTTGAAATATTTTGCACCATTTCCTTAAAAATATTGATTGACACATTTTTTCCAGCCATTATAATACGCCCCATTCCCCGATAGCTCAGTCGGTAGAGCGACGGACTGTTAATCCGCAGGTCCCTGGTTCGAGCCCAGGTCGGGGAGCCAAATTTAAAAGCCTGAACTTCTGTTCAGGCTTTTTTACATCAATAAGGAACGCTTGTTCTTTCCCAAAGAAAGCCCATGAATCCTCATAATAAAAAAGGCCGTCTGAAACCCAAATCTGGCTTCAGACGGCCTTTTATTTATTTTTAAATCAACGGAAGAAGTCGCCCATGCCTGCCGGCAGGCCTTGGGTAAATGCACCCATGGTTTTGTTGGTCGTTTCTTCGGCTTTTTCAGAAGCGGCATTGATAGCGGCCAATACCAAATCTTCCAGCATTTCTTTGTCGTCTGCGGCTTCTTGAATCAAATCAGGGCTGATTTCAAGTTTGCGAACAACGTGCGAACACGTCATCACAACTTTCACCAAACCATTGCCTGCTTCACCTTCAACTTCGGTTTCAGCCAGCTTGGCTTGTGCCTTTTTCATGTTTTCTTGCATTTGTTGAGCCTGTTTCATCAGGCCGCCTAATCCGGCTTTTCCGAACATGTTTTACTCCTATGGGTTTGAATAAATGGGTTTCACTCATGCCGTCTGAAAAACGCTATTGCCTTTCAGACGGCCTTGTATGTCAGTATTTTAAGAATGCCCTACTAACTCTAAAGAATCCGGCAGCCATTGCGCTTCAAAGATTTGCAAAATTTTCTGCGCCGTTGTATCCGCTTCCAGCAAATCTTGCGCCTGCTGCCGTCCTTCTTCTTGAATACGTTTGCGGCGCATCACCGGCGTTTCCCAGCCTTTATCATCCTGCCAAGGCTCGGTTTGCAGCCTTAAATTGCCAAGATGGTAAGCCTCGCTCAACGTCTGGCAGATTTTGTCCAAGCGCTCTTTATTGGCAGTAGCTTTGGCCTCATCCGTCAACGACAGCATGATTAATCCTGCTTCCGTATCATAACTCGTCCATGCCGCATTTTGTGCCAACATCTGCGCCGCGCCTAATTTACGGGCAAATCGTTCGATAATGCTGTGCCAATTCTCAGTTTTAAACTCAGGCAAAGGAGCGAACTGAAGCTCTTCTTCATCTCCCTCCTCTTCTTCAGACACAACCGGCTGCAGTACTTCCATCACATCAGCACGGTGTGAATCTTCATATGCATATGCTTCATCAAAATACGGAGGTGGAATTTCCTCATCTATGTGCGGATATTCTTCCGGTTCAGGGGCCGTCTGAACTTTTGCAACAGGCAATGGCTCCGCAGTTTCTTGCATCTGCGCCGTTTGTGTTTGAGGCGGCTCAGCCGATACTTGGCTCGGCATGTCTTCCCAAGGCGGGACATCCCCCTGTTGTTGAGCAGACTGAATAGTTTCTTCAGACGGCCTTTCAACGATATCCTGTTTAGTCGGAACAGCCTCTTTCTCAACCGCCGGTGCTGCTATCGGCTCAGATTTCGGCAGCTGAAAAGGCTTTTTTTCGGCCTCAGCTTTCTGATGGTCGGAATGCAAATCCGTGTGTTCAATCTGACTTTGCGTATCGCAACCCGAAGCGGCCAACGGCGCAAATGCAAGCATGCGCAAAAGCGTCATGACAAAACCGGCATACTCGTCTGGAGCCAGCGGTAAATCCTGTTTACCATGAATAGCGCATTGATAATAAAGCTGAATCTGCTCGCCACTCAAAGCCTGACTTAATCGCTGCAAAGTTTCACGTTCAGGATCGTCATTTGCCAAGGCGGAAGGAATGGTTTGAATCAAAGCCAAACGTTGCAACAACATGGCCAATTCTGCCAACGCGCTGTCAAAACCAATCGCTCTGGCGGACATTTCCTGAGCCTTTTCCAGCAAGGCTTCCCCGTTTTGATTGATGATTCCTTCAAGCAATTCAAACAAGTATTGTTTATCGACCGCTCCGATCATCTGGCGGACATCTTGTTCGGCCACTTTACCCGAACCCATGGCAATCGCCTGATCTAAAAGGCTCAACGCATCGCGCATCGAGCCGGCGGCGGCACGGCCTAAAAGTTGCAAAGCCTGTGGCTGATAAGGAACGTTTTCACGATCCAAGACATGCGCCAAATGCTCGGCAACCTGCTGGGTTGTCATGTTGCGCAACACAAATTGCAAACAGCGGCTCAATACAGTAATGGGGACTTTATGCGGATCGGTGGTCGCCAAAATAAATTTAACGTGTTCAGGCGGTTCTTCCAAAGTCTTCAGCATGGCATTGAACGCGCTTTTGGAAAGCATATGCACTTCGTCGATGATATAGACTTTGTATTTACCCGCAGTCGGCGCGTATTGCGCGTTTTCCAACACTTCGCGGATATTGTCGATACCGGTATTCGATGCCGCGTCGATTTCCAATAGATCCACATAACGGCCGCTGTCGATTTGCGTACAGCTTTCACACTGACCGCACGGCTCACCATGCACGGCATTTTCGCAGTTCAGGCTCTTGGCCAAAATCCTGGCAATCGTGGTCTTACCCACACCGCGTGTCCCTGTCAGCAGATAGGCATGGTGCAGACGGCCTTCGTCCAGCGCGTTACGCAGGGCTTTGACGACGTGTTCCTGACCGACCAAATCGGCAAAGGTTTTCGGACGCCATTTTCGTGCAAGAACTTGATAAGCCATGTTGTTTCTCTACGGGAAATAAATCGGAAGGCCGTCTGAAA
>NZ_JBQCWY010000190.1:0-5120 GCF_051956955.1 Neisseria sp. P0021.S005
TTCCAAAACAGCCTTTTCGAATACTTGCAGCTGGTCTTGTTTCTCGCCCAGTTCAACATTCTCGAACGGTTCTAATTGGTGGTCTGCCATAAAGTCTCCTTATCGATTAAGTTTTAAATGATATGGTGTGGTATGGTTTGATTCTACCCTTTTATACTTCGTTCGACTACATAAAATTACATTCGAGTGCTTTTTTTGAATTTGTCTGCTAACTTATGTAAAAGCAGCGTATAATCAGCCTATTTGTACAGCAATCATGCCTTATTTCGCCCTGTTTGACGATGCCGTGAGCGGCCGAGCAAAACTCTATCAAAATCATGTAGAAAGCCATCGGTTTTATCATAACGAACTGGATTCGTTAACAAGTATTTTGCAAGCCGGCTGGAAAAAGGGTTTGCATGCAGTGTTGTTTGCAGACTACGAATTCGGATTGCCACTGATGGATATTTCATCCGCGCACAGTGGCAATTTGCGTTTGCACTGGTTTGCCGATTGTTCCGAAATCGATGCCGAAAGCTGGCTGGCCAATCATTTAGACGGCCTGGCGGCAGGCATCTCCACTCCCCGATTCTCCATATCCGAAGCCGATTATCTCGAGCATATCCGCCAAATCCACGAGGCCATCCGCCGTGGCGATACCTATCAAATCAATTACACCGCACGCCTGCACCTGCAAACTTACGGCAATCCGATTCAGCTTTACCGCCGTTTGCGCCAGCCTGTGCCGTATGCTGTTTTGTCTTGTCTGCCCGACGGGGCAGGGCAGGAAGCGTGGACTTTGTGTTTTTCTCCCGAACTTTTCCTCAAAATCGATTCAAACGGCCTGATTACAACCGAGCCGATGAAGGGCACTGCGCCGATTCTTCACGATGGGCAAGATGAACGCCGCGCCGTTGAATTGCAAAACGACCCGAAAAACCGCGCCGAAAATGTGATGATTGTCGATTTGTTGCGCAATGACCTCGGCAAAATCGCGCAAACAGGCAAAGTACGCGTGCCTGAACCGTTTAAAGTTTCCCGTTTCGGCAGTGTTTGGCAGATGACCAGTGCCATCGAAGCGCAGGCGCTGCCTGATGTTTCGGTTGCCGATATTCTCCGCGCAGCCTTCCCGTGCGGCAGTATTACTGGTGCGCCCAAACGCATGAGTATGCACATTATTGAGTCTCTTGAGTCCGAACCGCGTGGTTTGTACACAGGCAGCATTGGCTTTTTGCATCCGTGCGATACAGGTTTGGGGTTTGAAGGTGTGTTTAATGTTGTGATCCGCACCTTATCCCTGAAGCCCGTTTCAGACGGCCTTTATCAAGGTGTTTATGGCGTGGGTTCGGGGATTGTGATTGATAGCGACCCTGAAGCCGAATATCGCGAGTGCGGTTGGAAGGCGCGTTTTCTGAATGACTTGCGGCCTGATTTCGGTATTTTTGAAACCATGCGCGTGGAATACAAACAATGCCGTTTGCTCGATTTGCACTTAGGCCGTCTGAACAGATCGGCACAAGCGCTCAACCTGTCTTGGCCTCAAAATGCAATAGAGCAAATTCAACATTATATAGATGAGTTGCCAAGTGGGTTATTTAGAGTCAAAGCAGCTTTGTTTTCAGACGGCCTTTCATTGAGCCATGGGGCTGTTTCTGAATTGGATGGGCAGCAATACGTCATCCTGAGTGAACACACATTAAACCAACGCGATTATCTACGCCGTTTCAAAACCACACGCCGTGAAATTTTTGACCAAGCATGGAAAACGGCAGAAGGGCAGGGTGCATTTGACAGTCTGTTTTTCAATTCAGACGGCCTTTTGTTAGAGGGTGGAAGAAGCAATGTGTTCGTCAAATATCAAGGACAATGGCTCACGCCGTCTTTGGATTTGGATATTTTGAACGGGGTAATGCGCCAAGCGGTATTGAAGCAGTCTCAGCTATATTTAGGTGCAGATACAATCAAGGAAGCCCACATCACGCGCGCTATATTGGAAAATGCGGAAGAAATCCGTTTGAGTAACGCTTTAAGGGGCGTGTTTGCGGTTTCGCTCCGTAAATAAATGGCAATAGTCAAATCATCGTGATTCAAATTGTCGTAAAGCGGCAATATCCGATAGAATACGTCATTTCAACAATGAGGTCGTCTGAAAGGGAAAACAATATGGCAAAAGCAAAAGGTGGATTGGGACGCGGTTTGGATTCGCTGATTTCCAATGCAGTGGACAGCAGCAGTAGCGACCGCCTGACAACGGTTGCCATCGCCGATATTCAGCCCGGCCGTTATCAGGCGCGTGTGCAAATTGATGACGAAGCTTTGCAGGAATTGGCCGATTCCATTAAAGCGCAAGGCATTATCCAGCCGGTTATCGTACGCGAACGTGGTTTGTCTCAATATGAATTGATTGCCGGAGAACGCCGTTGGCGCGCTTCCCAGTTGGCCGGTTTGACCGAAATTCCCGTCGTCATTAAAACCATCAGCGACGAAACTGCGTTGGCCATGGGTTTGATTGAAAACTTACAACGTGAAAACCTGAATCCGATTGAAGAAGCGCAAGGTTTGAAACGCCTTGCCGATGAATTCGGCCTGACTCATGAAACCATCGCAAAAGCCGTCGGTAAAAGCCGTAGTGCCATCTCCAACAGCCTGCGTCTGTTGAGCCTGCCTGAGCCGGTTCAGGAAATGCTTTACCAACGCCGTCTGGAAATGGGTCATGCCCGCGCGTTGCTGACCTTGCATGTGGTTGACCAATTGGAGTTGGCACAAAAAGCCGTCAAAAACGGTTGGTCGGTACGCGAGGTAGAGCGCCGCAGCCAGTTGGCACATCAAAAAGCCAAACCGGAAGCAACCAAAACCATTAACCCGGATATCCGCCGCATCAATGATGCATTGACCGAGCATTTGGGCGTTAATGCCGAAGTCAAAACCAGTAATCAGAAAAAAGGCAAAATCGTGCTGCATTTTGATACGCCGGAAACATTCGAATATTTGCTGAAGCAGTTAGGCATCAATCAAGCGTTCTAACGGCTTTATAAACAGAACGGGCCGTCTGAAAAAAGCTTTTCAGACGGCCTCAATTTTTGAAAAAGCGTAGAGCGTATAAATGTTTACAATACAAATCAAAATCTTCTGTAAAATCTGTGTAGCAACATGTAATTTGTGTTAAACTCCGTTCCTGCAAAGATTTGTTTTATATGTGTTAATCATTTATCTGTGAAAGGTTCACAAAGATTAACATATTGCTTGACGTTAATAAACTTCTTGATTATATTAATTTACCTTGCGTTTTGGGGTGTGAAGTACAATGAATCAGATAGTCCCATTGCAAGTGATTGTATTGTTAATAATTTCAGTTGTTTGTGCGTTATTTTCCGGATTGCCCGGCTTCCTCTCTGCTTTTGCGGGAGGATTTTCGTACATTTTGCCTACCCTAGTTGCAGTTTTACTTTTAAAGTTTTCCCGACGAAATCCTGATCTGCAAAGTTCGATGTTTATCGGCGGAGAGGTTTTAAAAGTAGTGCTGTCGCTGGTATCTATGTTGGTCGTTTTTGCGATATGGCATCGATCACTGGTATTTTACCCATTTTTATTGGCGTTTCTTGGCGTCAGTCATTTGGTTTTTTTAGTATTGTTGAGAGTGAAACACTATGGCAGGTGAAACTATGACCGCTGCCGACTACATCAAGCACCACTTGCAAAGCTTGACCAGTATGTCGGATGTTACTCAGGGTCAAGGACTGAAAAACATTGCTGATTTTTCGTTCATTAACCTTGATGCAATCTTTTTTGCCGTTCTGTTGGGCGTAATCGGCAGCTTCCTTTTGTGGCGCGGTGCCAAAAAAGCGACGGCCGGTGTTCCCGGTCGTTTCCAAGCGGCTGTTGAAATTCTGTTCGAATTCGTGGATGACATGTGTAAAAGCATTATCCATAACGAACAATCGCGTAAAGCCGTTGCCCCGTTGGGTCTGACCTTATTTGTCTGGATTCTCTTGATGAACGCCATGGATATGCTGCCGGTTGATTTGCTGCCGATGGCATGGCAAGGCATTACCGGTAATCATCATGCCCTGTTGCGCGTCGTGCCGACAGCTGACTTGAATACGACTTTGGCTCTGGCGATTGGCGTATTGCTGATCTGTATTTACTACAATGTCAAAATCAAAGGCCTTGGCGGTTGGATTCACGAGTTGTTCTGCGCACCTTTCGGTCCGTGGCTTGCTCCGGCCAACTTCCTGCTGAACTTGGTAGAGTTCTTGTCCAAAACCGTATCCCACGGTATGCGGTTGTTTGGTAATATGTATGCTGGCGAGCTGGTGTTCCTGTTGATCGCTCTGTTGGGCGGTGCATGGGCGTCAACCGGCAGTGTCGAAACTTTGGATCCGATTTTATTTGTGTTCCACCTGATTGCCGGTTTGGCTTGGGCGATTTTCCACATTTTGGTCATCACCTTGCAGGCATTTATTTTCATGGCGTTGGCGTTCGTATATATCGGACAGGCGCATGATGCACACTAATCAAGTAGTTTTTTTGTAGTTTGTTTTTTGTAGTTTAACCTTTACTATTTTAAGGAGTTTAAAAATGGGTTTGATTGCTATCGCATGTGGTTTGATCGTTGCCTTGGGCGCATTGGGTGCCTCTATCGGTATTGCAATGGTTGGTTCTAAATACTTGGAATCTTCTGCTCGCCAACCTGAGCTGATCGGTCCTCTGCAAACCAAACTGTTCTTGATCGCTGGTCTGATCGACGCGGCTTTCTTGATCGGTGTGGCTATTGCCCTGTTGTTCGCCTTCGTTAACCCGTTTAGTGGTGCGTAATCAAGACGGAGCGATCCGTTCAGATACAGGCTTGCCGTCTGTTTGATTAACCCAGATACGAAGGTTAAGTAACGTGAATATTAATGCAACCTTATTTGCGCAAATCCTAGTTTTCTTTGGCTTGGTATGGTTTACGATGAAATTCGTATGGCCTCCGATCGCCAAAGCATTGGATGAGCGTGCCGCAAAAATCGCCGAAGGCTTGGCTGCTGCCGAGCGCGGTAAGAGCGATTTTGAGCAGGCAGAGAAAAAAGTTGCAGAACTTATGGCCGAAGGGCGTAATCAGGTAACCGAAATGGTTGCCAACGCCGAAAAACGTGCTGCAA
>NZ_JBQCWY010000191.1:0-5116 GCF_051956955.1 Neisseria sp. P0021.S005
AGCCCCCGTATTTGAAAACGACAGCGGCTGGCGTATTTTCAGCGGCGACGAAACCGACGAATACACCGACAATCCCGACAACTTCAGCATTGTCAGCCTCTCCGCCATTACCGCAGACAATCCCGACGTCGTGCCCCTGCTGACTCAGGCAGAAGGCAGCGCGTGGGAATTGAACGAAGACGGCGAGTTCCAAGCCGTTGCCGATTGGCAGCCGCAAGAATAATCCATCCCCATTTCGTTTCAGACGGCCTTCCCTATAACAAGGCCGTCTGAAACCAAGCCGAATCCCTATTTCACAAATATTGAAGGAATCATCATGAATATTATCGAACCACGCCTCGATGGCACCAACCTGCGCATCGGCATCGTTCAAGCCCGTTTCACCAACGAAATCGGCAGCGAAATGGTCAAAGTTTGCTGCCGCACCTTAAAAGAATTGGGCGTATCCGAAGACAACATCACGCTTGCCACCGTTCCCGGCGCGCTTGAAGTACCTATCGCGCTGATGAACCTCGCTTCATCCGAACAATTCGATGCCCTGATTGCCATCGGCGTTGTCATTCGTGGCGAAACCTACCACTTTGAATTGGTATCCAATGAGTCCGGCGCAGGTGTCAGCCGCGTTGCCCTTGACTACAACATCCCTATCGCCAACGCCATCCTGACGACTGAAAACGACGAACAAGCCGTTGCACGCATCGAAGAAAAAGCCTCCGATGCCGCCAAAGTTGCCGTAGAATGTGCCAACTTGGTCAACCATCTTTTGTCAGAACAATACGAAGACGACGAAGAATAAGCTTCTCCCCGTATTGAATACCGCATCTTTTCAGACGGCCTCTCAATCATGACATTGAGGCCGTCTGAATCATTCAATATTCAGCCGACAACCATCGGCACTCTCTTCACAAGGAATACCCATGAAAAGCCCACGCCGCCGCGCACGCGAGCTTGCCGTACAAGCTATTTATCAAGCAGGCATCAACAAAACTGCCGCCCCAGAAATCGCCAAAAACATCCACGAACTGTCTCAAGCGTCCAATATGGATGAAGAGCTGTTCAACAAACTGTTTTTCGGCGCACAAACCCATGCCGAAGAATACATGGAAAAAATCAGCCCCCTGCTTGACCGCGACGAAAAAGACCTCAGTCCTATCGAACGCGCCGTTTTGCTGGTTGCCTGCCATGAGCTGAGCACCATGCCTGAAACCCCCTATCCTGTCATCATCAACGAAGCCATCGAAGTTACCAAAACTTTCGGCGGCACCGACGGCCATAAATTCGTCAACGGCATCCTCGACCAGCTGGCTTCCCGCATCCGCCCTGATGAACCGCGCCGCAAAGGCTAAGATTGACTTCACATCGGAACAAGATTACTGATCTTTGCCCTATTGAGGCTCATCTGCTTATACAGCCAAACCATCCAAAAGGCCGTCTGAAATTCAGACGGCCTTTTATATTTCGATTTATTCCGATTTTGGTATTTCATAACCGGGGCAGTTTTGTTTATCGCTGTTTGCCCAGATGATACCGCTGTCGTTGTAATAAACGGTACAGGTTTCATTAGCGTTGGTTTCTTTGTTAGGTTCTGCCTTCAAAATATAACCTGAATCGGAAGGATTAGGCATAGAAGCTGTACCTTCGGAAAAACTAATATTGAAATATTGATTCTGCTGTAAATTTTTAGCAGGAAAATCCTTATTACCAGGAAAATCCTTAAATGTCCTTTTTTGAGTGTAGTAGCGTTCGAGCTGTTGGGCGTTATGAAGCATCTGCGTGCGGACGGCGGCAAGGCGCGTTTGGCGGATATAGTTTTGATAAGACGGATATGCGATGATAGCAAGAATGGCTGCAATCACAACGACTATCAGCAGCTCGATAAGCGTGAAGCCTTGTTGGTGTTTCATTGTATTTATGTCGTGAATAATTAGAATAAGACGTGGATATTATAGTAGTTTTCTTGCGGCTTAAATGTTCAGATTCGGAGGGAGTTTGGGAATTTATGTAAATGAGGTGCAAGTTCTGAAAAATGTTTACTGACCTTTATTTTTTATTTCAATAAGTTAAACTTCAATTTAAGCCGGCTGTCTCTTGGTCAGCCTGGGTCTTTACAGTAAAATCCAGTTGTTTTTTTGTTTCTATCAATACATTTGTTGCTTGTCTGCGACGTTATTTAATTGAATTGGTTTCTTTTATATGTCTAAAGTTTTCAAGTGGGCGGCCGGTACGGCTGTTATCGTGGCTGCAGCTTTCGGCGGCTGGTCTTTGATGAAGCCTGAGCCTCAGTCTTCTTTTATTACAGAAGTGGTCAAACGCGGCGATATTCGTCAAACCGTGTCGGCAACCGGCGAAATCTCGCCTTCCAATTTGGTATCCGTAGGTGCGGAAGCTTCAGGTCAGATTAAAAAACTGTATGTGAAACTGGGCCAGCAAGTGAAAAAAGGTGAGCTGATTGCGGAAATCAACTCAACCAATCAGATCAATACCTTAAATACCGAAAAATCCAAACTGGAAACCTATCAGGCAAAATTGGTTTCTGCCGAAATCGCGCTTTCCAGTGCAGAGAAAAAATATAAACGCGAACTTGCCTTATGGAAAGAACAGGCAACTTCCAAGGAAGACTTGGAATCTGCACAAGACTCTTTAGCCGCAGCCAAAGCCAATGTTGCCGAGCTGAAGGCCGCCATCAAACAATCCAAAATCTCCATCAACACAGCCGAATCCGAACTGGGCCACACGCGGATCACTGCCACCATGGACGGCACTGTGGTTGCCATTCCTGTTGAAGAAGGCCAATCCGTCAATGCGGCACAATCTACGCCGACCATTATCCAGCTGGCCAATCTGGAAACCATGTTAAACAAAATGCAGATTGCCGAGGGCGACATCACGAAAGTCAAAGCCGGTCAGGATATTTCGTTCACCATTTTGTCCGAGCCGGACACCCCGATTAAAGCGAAATTAGACAGCGTCGATCCCGGCCTGACCACCATGTCTTTGGGCAGCTACACCAGCAGCACGGACACGACTTCCAATGCGATTTACTACTATGCCCGCGCACTGGTACCAAATCCGGAAGGCAAACTTTCCATCGGTATGACCACTCAAAACACGATCGAAATCAACGGCGTGAAGAATGTCTTACTGGTACCGACACTGACTGTGAAAAAGCATAACGGCAAATCCTATGTCAGCATTTTGGGTGCAGACAATAAAGCGGTAGAACGCGAAGTGACCATCGGCTTGAAAGACAGCATGAATACCGAAATCAAAAGCGGCTTGAAAGAAGGCGAAAAAGTGATTGTTTCTGAAATGAGCGCAGATGAAAAGAATAAGAGCAGCGAACGCGCGATGATGGGTGGCGGCCCTCCTCGCTGATTGATTAAGGCCGTCTGAAAGATTTGGCTGTGTTTCAGACGGCCTTAGTTCCTGTATTTCTATTTTTCGCCCGGAAAGATTATGAGTTTAATCGAATGTAAGAATATCAACCGTTTTTTCGGTAACGGTGAAAACCGTGTGCACGTATTGAAAGATGTCAGCCTTTCTATTGAGAAAGGCGACTTTGTGGCGATTATCGGCCAGTCCGGTTCAGGCAAATCTACGCTGATGAATATCTTGGGCTGTCTGGATACCGCCACTTCCGGCTCTTATCAAATCGACGGCATCGAAACATCGCAAATGCAGCCGGATGAGCTGGCGGCTTTGCGCCGTGAGCGTTTCGGCTTTATTTTCCAGCGTTACAACCTGTTAAGCTCGCTGACCGCCCGAGACAACGTCGCCCTGCCTGCCGTGTATATGGGCATGGACAGTAAAGAGCGTGCGGAACGTGCGGAAAAACTGTTGGGCGATTTGGGTTTGCAAAATAAAGAAGGCAACAAACCCAGCGAACTTTCCGGCGGTCAGCAACAACGCGTTTCGATTGCCCGCGCGTTGATGAATGGCGGTGAAATCATCTTTGCCGACGAGCCGACCGGCGCATTGGATACCGCCAGCGGTAAAAACGTGATGGAAATCATCCATAAGCTGCACGAAGACGGGCATACCGTGATTATGGTCACCCACGATCCGGGCATTGCGGCAAACGCAAACCGCGTCATCGAAATCCGCGACGGTCAGATTATTTCGGATACGTCTAAAAATCCCGATATCCCGCCAAGCAAAGTGGAGAGGATTAAAGAAAAAGCTTCCTGGTCGTTTTATTACGATCAATTTATGGAAGCATTTAAAATGTCGGTACAGGCGATTATGGCGCACAAAATGCGTTCGCTGCTGACCATGCTGGGGATTATTATCGGTATTGCTTCGGTAGTATCGGTAGTAGCCTTAGGTAATGGCTCGCAACAAAAAATCCTGGAAGACATCAACTCGATGGGCACAAACACCATCAGCATCTTCCCCGGCCGTGGTTTTGGCGACCGCCGCAGCGGACGAATCAAGACACTGACAATTAATGACGCAAAAGCCATCAGCCAACAAAGCTACGTCGCCTCTGCCACCCCTCAAACCAACTCCGGCGGCACCTTGACCTACCGCAACACCGACCTGACCGCCTCGCTTTACGGCGTAGGCGAACAATATTTCGACGTGCGCGGTTTGAAATTGGAAGAAGGCCGTCTGTTTGATGATGACGATGTAAAAACCGATGCCCAAGTCGTCGTTATCGACCAAAACACCAAAACCAAACTCTTCGGAGAAGGCGTCAATCCTTTAGGCAAAACCATCCTTTTCAAAAAACGCCCGTTGACCGTCATCGGCATTATGAAAAAGGATGACAACTCGTTCGGCAATTCCGACTCGCTGATGCTTTGGTCGCCGTATACAACGGTCATGCACCAAATTACCGGCGAGAGCTATACCAACTCCATCGTTGTCAAAATCAAAGACGATGCCAACACGCAAGTTGCCGAAAAAAGCCTGACCGAGCTGCTGAAAGCACGCCACGGTACAGAAGACTTCTTTATGAACAACAGCGACAGCATCAAAGAAATGGTTGAAAGCACAACCGGCACCATGACGCTGCTGATTTCTTCCATCGCGGTCATCTCTTTGGTGGTCGGCGGTATCGGCGTGATGAACATCATGCTGGTCTCCGTTACCGAGCGCACCAAAGAAATCGGCG